>JAQGKM010000186.1 GCA_028290125.1 Hyphomicrobiales bacterium
TGCATTTCTCGGTCGTGGCCTTCAAGGACATCTATCACCTGCCGGTGACGGCGACGGCCGTCGCGCTCACCGCCTACCAGGGCCTGCAGATGCTGGCCGTGCTGCCCGGCGGCTGGCTCGCCGACAAGGTCGAGAACCACGAGCTCCTGCTCGCGCTTTGCTTCGGCCTGTCGGGCGTTCTCGTGCTGCTCGCGGGCGCGGGCGGGCTGCCGTTCTGGGTGGTGATCTCGTTCCTCGGCGGCGCCGGCGCCCTGCGCGGCCTCGTCAACGCTTCGCGTGACGTCTCCGTGCGACATGCAGCCACCGACCGCATCAGCGTCGGCACGCTGTTCGGCTTCGTCACCACCGGCTACAGCGGCGGGCAGATCATCGGACCGGCGCTGTACGGCTGGATCATGGATTTCGGCCGCCCCGAACTGGTGTTCTGGGCCTCCGCCGCCTTCTCGACGCTCGCGATCGGCACGATGCTGGTGAACCGCCTCGCGCCCCGCCCCACTTGAGTCCGCGCCCCGCGCCCCCTAAATGAAGCCTCGACAAGGTCCGATCGCCCGTCTATGGCCTCGGCTTCATTGAGGGGTGGCCGGCGAACGGCAGCCCGCGCCAAGATTGAGAGCTTCGACACGGTATGCGCTGGCTCCTGCGTTCCAAACTTCACAACGCCACCGTGACGGAGGCAAACCTCGCCTATATCGGGTCGATCACCATCGACACCGATCTGCTGGACCTTGTGAACCTGTGGCCGGGCGAGCGCGTGCTGGTCGTTTCCAACACGTCGGGCGCCCGTCTCGAGACCTACGTGATCGCGGGCGAGCGCGGCTCGGGCGCGATCTGCATGAACGGCGCCGCCGCCCACCTGATCCGGGAGGGCGAGCAGGTCATCATCATGGGCTTCGAGCTGACCGACCGCCCCATCGACCCGAAATGCGCGCTGGTCGACGGCAAGAACCGCTTCGTCCGCTTCCTGGCGGAAAAGGAAAAGACGGTTCTGGAGGACTAAAGCGTTACAGCTTGTCCTCGCCGCGCCCCTTCGCCAGCTCCTTGGCCTGCGGCGTCTGCATGTAGAAGTTCAGGAACTCGTAGCTGAGCGACGCGTCGTGCACGAGGTTGAACTGGGCGAGCATGTTCTTGTTGAGCACCCGCTTGGTCATCGCCAGCGCGTAGGCGTTGCGCTTCAGCAGCCTTTGCGCGATCTCGTTCGTCTTCGCGTCGAGCTCCGAGGCTGGCACCGCGTAATTGACGACGCCCATGGCGGCCAGCTCCTTCGCGGTGAAGGGCCGTGCGAGCATCAGATATTCCTTGGCCATGTTCATCGGCATCTTGAGTGGCGCAAAGACCGCGCCGCCGTCGCCCGTCACCATGCAATGCTCGGCCGAGCCCACCACCTTGCCGTCGATCTCCAGTTCGCCGGCGCTCATGTGATGATCGGCGATGATCGCGTCCTCGCGCGCCACGATGAAATCGCAGGCGAGCACCAGATTGGCGCCGAAGCCGACGGCATGGCCGTTGACCTTGGCGATCACCGGCTTCTCGATGGTGCACATGGCCTCGACCGCACGGGTGACGCCGCTCATGATGTCCCAATCGTTGCCCGGATTGCCGTGATGGCCGTAGGACGAGGGCGGGATGGTGAAGACATCGTCCTTGCCGGTGATGACGATGACGCGCACCGAATCGTCGTGGCGCAATTCTGTGAGCGCGCGCGCCACTTCGCTCGCGCGTTGCGCGCCGCCGCGCTTTTCCGTGCGCATGAGATCGCGAAGATGAGGTTCGAGCCGCTTCAGCTCGATGGTGGCGACCTGGGCCTCGCGGACGATGTCGAGCAGAACATAATCGGACATATCTGGCCTCACTTGTCGGCGAGCAGGCGCGCGAAGCGCTGGCGAATGGGTTCAGGCGTCTTCGCGGCTTTCTCGAGCAGCGCATGCACGGCGGCGCCGTCGATCGGGCTCGTCATGATGCCGGCCTTCAGCATTTCGGCGCGGAAGGTCTCGTCCATCGCCATGTCCATGAAGGCCTTGCGGAGCACGCCGAGACGATCTTCCGGCACGCCGGGCGGCGCGACCACCGGCAGCGCCATGAAGAACGGCAGTTCTGCGAAATCGAGCAGCGCGAAATCCTCAGCCCCCTTCACCAGTTCGCGTGCGATCGGCACGTCCGGATAATCGGGCAGCCGCGTCGTGCGGCCGAAGGCGATCAGCGGCTTCAGCTTCTTCTCCGCCCAGAGCTGCGGGCGGCCGACCTGGATAGCGCTGATGTCGACGATCTGCCCGTCGACCTCGCCGCGCTCCATCGCGAGCCAGATCTCGTTGGCGCCGGGAAAGCCGCGCACCACGTCGACATTCATCCCGACCATGTCCTTGCCGATCAGCGCGAAGGTGATGTTGGTCGAGCCGCCGCGCGTGCCGCCGAGAATGGCGGGCTTGGGGAGCTTCGCCAGTTCCGCCATGTTGCGCGCCGGAAAAGCGTCATTGACGACCATCAGATAGGCGTCGTCGCGATAGGACGACAGCGAGCCGAGCCAATTGAGTTTCAACGGGTCGAAGTTTGCGTTCGGATCGTTGAGGAAGGCGAGCTGCGGCAGCGCGCGGCTCATCACCACGATCGACAGGCCGTCGCGCTCCAGCGTGTTGCCGAGCTTGTTGGCGATCGCCAGCCCGCCGGCGCCCGGTTGGTTCTGCACGACGATGCTGGGCTTGCCCGGGATGAAGCGGGCGAGATGCCGGGCGATGGTGCGCCCTGCCGTGTCGTAATAGCCGCCGGTGGACGAGCCGACGATGATGTTGAGCGTGCGACCGGCGTAGAAATTCGTCTGCGCCATCGATGGCGTCGCGATGGCCGGCGCGAGTGCGCCGGCCAGTGTTGCAAGTGCATGCCTGCGTGTCAGCATTGGACCCTCCCCCCGAAAGGCGCCTGCCTTACATGCCGTTGAAATCCGACATCGGGCGTTCTTCGCCTTCCTTCGGCTCGGTGTAGAGAAATTCCTCCATGCGAGACGATGTGCCTTCGCGCGCCAGCGTTTCCTCGTATTCCTTGCGGATATACGGATCTTCCATGTCGTAGGGGATCGCGTTGCCGCCATCGCGCACGTCGATGGCGCCCATGTCGCGTTCCTTCTCGCCCGGACGTCCGGGCCTGCGGCCACGCGCATTGTTGGGGCCGAACCACGCCGTCATGCGCAGCGGGCCTTTGCTGATGCCGAAATGCTGGTGGTACCAGTCGCCGCTCATCGGCGCCGCCGAGACCATGCCGACGGGCTCGTAATCGACGCGGAACACCTGCTCGGCCTTGCCGTCCTTCCACGGCGTCGCGCCGATCTCGGACGGCCAGGTGTAGGTGTAGCCCTTGCCGTTGACGCAGATGAGCACCGCCGCCGAGGCATGCTTGTGGGCCTTCGAATAACGCCCTGTCTCGTGCTGGCCGATCCACATGTAGAAACGCTGGCCGGCCATATGCGGCTCGATGCGGCGATAGCCGGGCGAGCGCCGGTTATCGAGCGGCAGTTCGCAGGACATGATGTCGGGGATCATGTTGGTGCGGCGCATGGCGAGCCCGCGCACGGGATCGGACGCGATGTCGTCCTTCGGCTTGAAGAAGTCGCTCTCGCCGGAGAAGCGATCGCGGAACGAGTAGGGATTGTTGAAGATGAAATCCTCGTTGCCGTAGAGGTTCATCGCATTGGGGGCCGACGTGCCGGCGAGCAGCAGGGCTGGCGACGACGAGGCGTTGACGATGCGATGGTAGGCGTTCATCGGAATGGCGAAGAGCGAGCCCTTCTGCCATTCGAAGATCTGCTTCTTGCCGTCCTCCTGCCAGACCTCGGTCGTGCCGCGCCCCTCGATGACGAGAAACTGCTCTTCGTACAGGTGCTTTTCGACATTGAGCGCACCCGAGCCCGGCACTTCGACGACATAGGCGCCCCACAGGCCTTCCGTTCCCCACAGCTGGATGAACGACCCCTTGCCGCCCATGCGGCTCCACGGCTTCAGCGGCAGGTTCTGCACCTTGCTGACGCCGACGGCGCGCACGATCGGGATGCCCTGCTCCTCCATGAACACGTCATAGGGCATGGGCGGCTTCTTGAACGTGCCGAGCCCCGCCTTCTTGGTGAGACCTGTCGGCTCGTGCCAGTGGTCCTGTGCGTCATGCGGCATTGCAGTCCTCCCTTGTTGTGTTCTTGTTCAGGCTGAGAAGTATTTCTCCATGCCGGGCTTGATGCCGGCCTTGGTCATCTCGTCGAGCCAGAGCGCGTGGATGCGCGGATCCTGGTCCTCGAACTCGATCTGATTGCCGCCCTGCTTGATGCTCATCGACGAGCGCTGCTTCTGGCCCTTGTCGCCGATCATCGTCTGGCGCTTCTGCAGGGTGAACGGATAGCGCACGTTGCCGATGCCCATTGCGAGATAGCGCGCCGGTTCGCTGCTGGTGTTGAAGTGCTGGTGGATTTGGCTCTGGCATGGCGGAAACACCACGCCGTGCTTCCACTCGATGCGCGTGAAATCGGCGTCGCCCTCATACCAGAGCAGCGAATAGCCGTGGCCCGTGACGCAGATGACATGCGTTCCCGGCCCATGCCGGTGGGCTTTCTTGTAAGTGCCGGCCGGCATTTCCGACATGTGGCCCGACATGATGCCGTCCGCCAGCACGAACTTGATGTTGCTCGATCCGCCGCCGCGATCGGCATATTCGTGCAGCTTGATGCCCGCCATGTCGGGCACGAAGTTGGTCTCCCAGAGATGGTTGCCCGGACGGATCGGGATGAAGTCGCCCTCGCCCGTCCAGTAATTCTCCTTGCCGACGCGTTCCTGGAAGCTGAACGGATTGTCGAAGATGAAGCGCTCGTTGTGAAACGTGTTCATCAGGAGCGGCATGTTGGTCGTCGAGACCAGCAGCGCGCGCTGGCGTCCGCCTGCGTTGAAGTGTCGGTGCGGCATGTTGATCGGGATCGAGAACATCGATTTCGCCGACCATTCGAAGCTGCGCTTGGAACCGTCCGGCAATTCGATCTGCGTCGAACCCTCGCCTTCGAGCACGTAATAGATGTCTTCGTACAGGTGCCGCAGCGGCGCGGTCGAAGCGCCGGGCGCAATCTCGAACAGGAACATGTTGCAGAAATCGCCGCGCCCCTTCAGGTGCACGGCTGCGCCCTTCGCGCCGACGCGCGCCCAGGGCCCGGTTTCCACTTCGAACAGATCGATGGCGTAGTCGCCGTCCACGACGGGGATGCCTTCGGCGTTCACCCAATCGAGATAGGCGTCGATTCCATATCTTGCGGCGGCGACTTCGTCGCTCATCCTGACTTCCTCCCCGGTGGGTCTTTTTATGACGGCTGGTGACAAGCCGCGAACCCTGTGCGTAAAATTAGCAGCAGAACGAGCGCCCTGACAACAACGACGCCGCCCAAGGGAGGAAACCGCGCGCATGTGGACGCCGCGAAGATTCACGTCAGGCGCGATCGCGCTCTGGGCCGGGCTCGCCGTCGGCCTCCCCGCGCAAGCGCTGGACAATCCGCTCACCTATGCAGGAGCCGACCGTGAAGCCGCGCTGATCGAGGGCGCGAAAGCCGAGGGCGAGGTCGTCTTTTATTCGGCCATGATCGTCAATCAGGCGCTGCGGCCGATTTCCGAAGCTTTCATGAAGAAATACCCGTTCGTGAAAGTGAACTACTGGCGTGCGGAATCGGCCGGCATCTTCACCAAGCTCTCCGCGGAAGTGCGGGCCGGCAAGGTCGTGGCCGATGTGGTCGAGGGCACGGGCGTCGGCGAATCCGTGATCCAGGCCGGGTTTGCGCAACCCTATGCGACGCCCGCCATCGCAGGCGTGCCGGAGCGTTACCGCGATCCCAATGGGCTGTGGACGCCCACGCGCCGCTCGTTCTTCGGCGTCGGATACAACACGAAACTCGTCGCGGCGGGCGATGTGCCGAAAACCTATGAGGATCTGCTCGATCCGCGTTTCAAGGGCCGTATGGCGTGGCACGCCGGCAGCGCCAGCGGGGCCGACCTCTTCGTCACCAACCTGCGCATGGCGTGGGGTGACGAGAAAACGAGCGACTATCTGCGCCGCCTCGGCGAGCAGAAGGTGGCGTCGCTCAGCGGCGCGAGCGCGCGCGGACTCGTTGATCGCGTCATCGCCGGCGAGATGCTGCTGGCGCTGAACATTTTCGCGCATCACCCGCTGATCAGCCAGGCCAAGGGCGCGCCGGTCAGCACGGCGTTGCTCGATCCCGTGGCCAGCACGGTCGGCACGATGATCATGCCGAAAGGACTGCGCCATCCGCATGCGGCCATGCTGCTCGCCGACTTCATCCTGTCCCGCGAGGGCCAGACGATCCTCGCCGAGGCTGGCTACTTTCCGACCCACAAGGATGTGCCGACGCGCGCCGATCTTGCGCCGATCATCGAGGCGCTGGGCCGCGTGTCGGAGCAATTCGTCGCGCCCGAGCACCTTGTCAAGGACACCGCGCTGTCCGAGGACATGATCGCCAAGACGATGCAGAAATAGGCACGTCGCGGGTCAAGCTTGCCAGAGCCGCCCCCGCGCCGAATAATGCAGGTCGCGCCAGCCTTCGGGCTTGCGCCCGAGCCACGTCAAAAGGCGGGCCGGATAAAAATACAAGGGAGGTCGCCCGTGCTGATCCGCGAATATGCGTCGCATCCGAACGTCATGCGAAAAGAAGATCCGACCTGGAAATTCGCGCTCGGCGCGAGCCCGGTGACGGAAGGTTCGATCCTGCGCATCGTCGACGAGGCCGGCAACGAAGGCTTCGGCTACGCGTCGGCGACGCCCCATATGGGCGCGATTCCCGCCACGCTCGAAGCCGAGCTCGCCTATTTCAAGCCGCATGTGCTCGGGCGCGACGGCGACCACATTGAAGCCATCGGGGCTGCACTCGACCGTGCGATGCGCGGCGCGCCGCAGGCAAAAGCCGCCATCGATTGCGCGCTGCATGAACTGCTCGCCAAGCGTCTCGGCGTGCCGCTCTGCCAATTGTTTGGCGGCAAGATGCGCGACAGCCTGCCGATCCTGCGCATTCTCGCCATCAAGACGCCCGACGAGATGGCGAGCCAAGCGCGCAAGCTCGTCGACCAGGGCTATCGTTATTTGAAGATCAAGGTGCATGGCGAAGTCGATCTCGACGTCGCGCGCGTGCGCGCCATCCGCAAGATGGTCGGCGACGACGTGCACCTGACGATCGACGCCAACCAGTCCTACACGACGAAGAATGCAATCATCGCGATCAGCCGCATGGCGGACTACAACATCGATCTCGTCGAACAGCCCGTTCCGGCCGACGACTTCGAGGGACTGGCGCTCGTCACCCGCACCGTGCCGGTGAAGGTCGAGGCCGACGAGGCCGCGGGCTCGCTCAGCGAAATCTACCAGCTCGTGACGAAGCGCGCGGTCGACGCCGTTTCGCTGAAGATTCCGAAGCTCGGCGGCCTGCGCAACACGATTGCGGCCGCGCGGCTCTGCGAACAGGCCGGCGTCGCCTATCGCATGGGCGCGGCGGTCGGCTCGCGGCTTCTCTCCGCGCATGCGCTGCATCTCGCCTGCGCGCTGCCGGGCGTAAATTACGCCTGTGAGCTCGGCGAATTCGCGCGCCTGCTCGACGATCCGTTCAGTGGCATCGAAATCGAAAACGGCGAATTGCGCCTGACCCAAGGCGCCGGATCGGGCGTCACCTGGAACGGGAGGCCGGCATGAGCGCGCGCCTGATGAAGACGTCCGCGCTCGTTGTCGCGGTCGCCCTGCTGGGCGTCGCGCCGCGCGCCATTGCGCAGGAAATCCTGACCAGCAAGGCGCCGGACCGCGCGCAGCAACTGCTCGACGGCGCGAAGAAGGAAGGTCTGGTCGTCCTTTACTCCGCCGCCATCGTCAACCAGGCGCTGCGGCCGATGGCCGAAGCCTTCATGAAGAAATATCCCTTCGTGAAGGTCACCTATTGGCGCGCCGATACCGAGGAAATCATCTCGAAACTCTCGGCCGAAGTGCGCGCGAAGAATGTCGTCGCCGATCTCGTCGAGGGCACGGGCGTCGGCGAGCTGGCGGTCGAGTCGGGCCTGACAGTCCCGTTCACCACGCCGGCGACCGACGATCTTCCCGAAATGTATCGCGATCCGCGCGGCAATTGGGCCAGCACGCGCATCAGCTATTTCGGCCTCGCCTACAACACGAAGCTCGTGCCGGCCGACCAGGTGCCGAAGACCTACGAGGACCTGCTCGACCCGAAGTGGAAGGGCAAGCTGTCGTGGCGCATCAATACGTCGAGCGGCACGCCGTTGTTCATCACGACGATCCGCCTGAAGCTCGGCGAAGAGAAGGCGAAGGAATATTTCGACAAGCTCGCCGAGCAGAAGATCATCAACTTCGGCTCGGGCAGTGCGCGCACGCTGGTGGACCGCGTGATCGCCGGCGAAATGCCGATCGCGCTGAACATCTTTGCGCACCATCCGCTGATCAGCAAAGCCAAGGGCGCGCCGGTCAACACGCAATTGCTCGCGCCCGTGCCTTCGACCGCTGGCACCATGGTGGTGCCCAAGGGCGTACGGCATCCTTACGCCGCCATGCTGCTCGCCGACTTCATCCTGTCGAAGGAAGGCCAGAGCATTTTCGCGAAGGCGGAATATTTCCCCGTGCGCCCGGACGTGACGCCGCTCGACACGCTGGCGCCGGTGGTGCCCAAAATTGCCGGCGTGGAAGAGCTTTTCGTCGGTTCCGAAAAGCTCAATCGCTATTACGAAAGTTCGCAGAAGATCTTCGAGGACAAGTTCCGGCAATAAGGACAACAACAGCCCGTGACGACCCAGATCGAAGACCCACGCCGACCCTCGCTGCCGTGGCTCGCATTGCGCTGGCCAGACAGTCTGCGCCTCTCGCCGCTTGTCATGGTGCTGATCGTGATCCTGCTGATCGCGGTGGTGCCGCCGGCGTTGTTTCTCATCAACGCCAGCCTGCACGAGACGCTGCCTGACGGCGCCAACGGCGCCTTCACGTGGCGCTTCTACCAGCAGCTCGTGTCTGGCCGCTTCTTCCTGCCGAGTCTCGTCAACACCATGCTGTACGCCTGCGGTTCGGCGGTCATCGCGATCTGCATCGGCACCGTGCAGGCGCTGATCGTCGAGCGCACCAACACGCCGGGCCGCAAGCTCGCCTTCCTGGCGGCGATCATCTCGCTCGGCGTGCCCCACATCCTCTACACGGTCGCGTGGCTCTTGCTGCTCGGCCGCTCGGGGCCGGTGAACGATCTGATCACCAGCCTGACCGGCGCGACGCAGGCGCTCGACGTCTTTTCGCTCTGGGGCATGATGCTGATCGAGGGCGTGGGCTTCGTGCCGCTCACCTTCCTGCTGATGTCGGCCGTGCTGCGCTCGACCGACGCCTCGTTCGAGGAAGCCGCGATGATGTCTGGCGCGAGCCCGCTGCGCGCCTTCGCCAGCGTCACCTTGCGAATGGCGCTGCCGGCGCTGGCCGGGCTGACGCTGCTGATCTTCGTGAAGGCGTTCGAGTCTTTCGAAGTCCCGGCGCTGGTCGGGTTGGCGGGCAACGTCAACGTCATCACGACGATGATCTATCAAAGCTCGCGCCACGCAGGTTCGCCGAATTACGGCGAGGCCGGCGCCTATTCGGTTTGCCTGATCGTCATCCTGCTCGGCCTCATGCTCTGGCAGAATCGGCTGTCGCGTCATGCCAAGCGGTATCAGACGATCACCGGCAAGGGCTTCCGCCCGCGCGTCATCGATCTCGGCGGCTGGCGCTACGGCGCATCCGCGCTGCTGGTCGGGCTGTTCCTGATGGTGACGGTGATCCCCGTTGCGATGCTCGCGTTCACGTCGTTCCAGCCGTTCTACGGCGGCGTCTCGCTCGAATCCTTCACGCGGCTGTCGCTTGAAAACTATCAGTCGCTGCTCGGCCCCGGCTCGTTCCGCGATTCAATTCTCAACACGCTGACGCTCGGCGCGACAACAGCGACTCTCGTCGTTCCATTCACGGCGCTCTGCGCGTGGCTCGTCGTGCGTCGCGCGCCGGGCGCGTGGATCATCGACCAGATCGCCTCGGTGCCGCTGGTTTTTCCGGCGATCATTCTCAGCGTGGCGTTTCTCGACGTGTTCGTGAATTCGTCGCTGCCGCTCTA
>JAQGKM010000197.1 GCA_028290125.1 Hyphomicrobiales bacterium
GCGCTAAGCCGCTCGGGCTTCTCGCATTTCAGGCTTTCACTTCCACCATACGACGAGCATGCACGGCGGCCATGCCGAGCACCACCATCGCAAATCCCTGGTGCGTCAGCGCGGCATGCAGCGGCACGACATAGACAAGCGTCACGATGCCGATGACCGCCTGGCACGCCACCAGCCCGGCGACGACGATCGCGCGCTTGGCGGCCGACGTGCCCGCCGCGTTGCGCAGGGCGTCAACCGCATGCCACACCGCCAGCGCGAACAGGGCGTAGGCCGTCATGCGGTGGTTGAACTGCACCGTCGTGACATTGTCGACGAGGTTCGCCCAGAACGGCGACAGGCGGCCGAGGTTTTCGAGCGGCGGGATGAAGTGGCCGTCCATCAGCGGCCAGGTATTGTAGGTGTAGCCGGCGCGCAGGCCCGCCACCAAACCGCCGAGTCCGATCTGCGCCAGCGTCAGGACGACCAGCCCGATCGCCGTCGCCTTCAGCCGTCCGCCTGCACGCATGGCCTCCGCCGCCTTCGACTTCAGGCCGACGGCGAGCCAGATCAGGAACGTCAGGGTGATGGAGGCCAGCAACAGATGGATCGCCAGCCGCTCCTGCGCGACTTCGATCCGGTTGGTCAGGCCCGACTTCACCATCCACCAGCCGACCGCGCCCTGCAGGCCGCCAAGCGCCAGCAGGCCGACGAGCTTCGGCTTCAGCGACGATGGCAGCATGCCGCGAATCCAGAAGACGGCGAGCGGCAGCGCGAAGGCCAGGCCGATGATGCGGCCCAGAATCCGGTGGCCCCATTCCCAGAAGAAGATGGTCTGGAACTGCCCAAGCGTCATGGTCGGGAACAGCTCGGAATATTGCGGGATCTGCTTGTACTTCTCGAACTCGGCGAGCCAGGCCGCTTCCGTGAGCGGTGGCAGGATGCCGGTGATGACCTTCCACTCGGTGATCGACAGGCCGGATTCGGTCAGGCGCGTGGCGCCGCCGACGACCACCATCAGAAAGACGAGCGTCGCGACGCTCCACAGCCACAGCCGGACCGGGCGAAGACGGTCGGCGCCCTGCCCTGCGGTTTCGCTCACCCGCGCCGCTCCGCGAACCGCGCCCACATCGCCGATGCTCGTCATGCGATCACTCGTCCTTGTCAGGCCGGCGGATTGATCTTGGCCGGCGCGCGAGACATAAGCGAGGCGCGCGGCGGCGTAAACGCTTCCGCCTGTCGCACCTCCCGAGGCCTGGATCACAATGACACGACGCAACCGCAAGCTGATCGGCGCCTTCACGGTCATCATCTATGTGGTGGTCTATGCGCTGCTCGCCATGGCGCTGGCGCAATCGCGGCCGGTGCAGGAAACGACCGGCCTGCTGCAAGGGCTCGTCTATGCCGTGCTCGGCCTGTTCTGGATCGTGCCGCTGATGCCGCTGATCAGCTGGATGGAAAAGCCCGACAAGGCGTAAGCCGTCAGGCCGCCTCGCGCGACTCGGCGCGGGTGAGGCCGATGCGCGCTGCGATTACCTCTCCGGCGCCCTCGTCCTTCAGGGCGTCACGCAACGCGATCATGTCGGGGCTGCCGGTCTGTCCCGGGCAGCCGATCAGCACGTGGTCGGCGCGCGGCCCGAGCGTCAGGGCCAGGCGGCGCAAGGCGTCGCTGCTCTCGTCCGTCACCGACAGGACGACGAAATCATAGGTGTCGGCGAGCGCGTCGAGCACGACGTTCAGTCCGCCGCCCGTCACCGCTCGGGCGTGACCCGACGGGAGAATGTGCAGGCGCGACCCGGATTCGCGGTGGATCGCCTCCGAGAAGGACGCCGAACCGTCGATCAGTTCGGACAAGCCCGGGCGCGAGCCGCCGCCGGCGCCGAAGATGACCAGAATGGTGCGGCCCTCATGCGCCAGCGAGCGGGCGAACTGCGAGGCGAAGGCCGCGCAATCGAGACCCGCAAGCGGGGCTTCCACGGAGGACGGATGCGTGATGAGCACGCGCCGCGCACGGTCGGTCCGTCCGGCGGCTGCGATATGGGCGGCAAGGCGCTCGATCTCGTCACCCTGGGCAATGTCCGGCATGCCGTTGCCACGGGGCGCCGATGCGGCGTCGGCAATGCCGGGCGTCGCGGCCTGAGGATGCGAATCCGGCAAGGGGGCCGGGTGATACCCGCCGGTCTCGAGAGCGGAAAAAAGCCGGCTCAATCCCAGAAGGGCCGCCGCCCCCGAGAGGAATCCGGCCGCCGGGCGCCCATGGCCCACGTCACGACGATCTATTCCCTCGACTCGGCTCATCGATCAACCTCAGACTCAACCGAGGAGAAGTAGAACCTAGTATGGTTTAGAGCAGGTTAATCGCCCCTTGCGTGTGGCCTTTCAATCGCGGCTTGCACCCTGCCCGGCCCGTGCCGCATAAGCGCCCCCTCGCCCTTCTTAACCGGACGTCGTCACGCATGACTGTACACATCAGGATCATGGGCCTCCTGGCCGGCCTCCTCGGCGCAGCTGGCGTCGGCGCCGCCGCGCTGGCCTCGCATGGCGGTTACGGCGAGACGCTTCGGACCGCGTCAGAATTTGCGCTGATACATGCCGTTCTTGTGATCGCCCTTTTGCGCGCGCCCGGCCGCCTTGCGGAGATCGCCGCAGGCCTCATTCTGCTCGGCGCGCTGCTGTTTTGCGGAGATCTCGCGATGCGCGCCCTCGCCGGACGTGCTTTGCTGCCGATGGCCGCGCCGACCGGGGGATTTGTGCTGATGGCGGGCTGGCTGGCCGCCGGAATCGCGAAGTGTCTGAACGTAAACCCTAAGTGACTGTGAAGCTTGCAATGCACTCTCATTGCACACATTCTGCGCCCAGATTGACGTGCCTTGAAAGCATGTGTTTGTCAGGATTGGGCGCTCACCCGGCTCTTGTTGCAAACTCCTGCTCTTGTTGATGGAATCGGCGGAGACGAATTGATGGACGATGCCGAACGCAATGCCGCCCTCGCCGGGCGCCGCGTGCTGGTCGTTGAGGACGAGCCTTTCATCGCAATGACCCTCGAGGACATGCTGACGGATTTCGGCTGCGTCGTGACAGGGTCGGTGTCGCAGATCAGTGATGCTCTGGCCGCGATCGCGCGGGGCGACATGGACGCCGCTGTGCTCGACGTCAATCTCGGTGCGCAGAAGATCGACCCTGTGGCGGACGAGCTCGCGCGTCGCGGTTTCCCCTTCGTGTTCACGACCGGTTATGGCCGCACCGGCGTCCCCGCGCCGCACAACAAGCGCGGCGTCGTCCAGAAGCCGTTCCGTGCCGAAGAACTCGCCTCGGCGCTGGCGCTGGAACTCGTGCGCGTCCCCGGCTGACCAACCGGCGGTTTTGTCGCAACGGCATATCCTTGCGACTTTGGTATCATCAGCCGTACGACAATGTGACGGGCGTTCGCAGGCGAATGGCGAACCCCGCGTGGCCGACAGCATTCTATTCCAGAACATGCATCTACCGGGCCCAGATCGGGTCAACATGTGCAGCGTTTGAATGAATTCCTACAAACGCCGCTAATGCTAACCGTTTCAGTTGGAATCCGCCCCCTCGACACGGAACAAGGCTTGCTTTGGACTTTGTTTGTGGCGCCATATAGTGGGATTGGACAATAAAGCCGCGCGCTCCGACTGGTGGGCATGACGAGCTGTGACGGGAGACAGGCATGAAGACCGCTAAGACCGCCAAAGTCCTGCTCGCCATTGGGGCGGCTGTTGGCGCAGGCGCGTTGCTCTGGCCCCGCACAGCCGATTTCCGGGCCCATATTTTCGAAGCCCGCGCGCAATCGACCGAAGCTCCCAAATCAGAGGGCGCGCCGCAGGGCCGCGCCGGCGGCGGGCAGAACCGCCCCGCCGTCAACGTGCGCACCTCGACGGCCGAACGCGGCCCGATGCCCTTCGTCACCGAGGCGGTCGGGACCGTGCAGCCGATCGCCAGCGTCGCGATCCGCTCGCGCATCGACGCGCAGATCGACAATGTGCTCGTGCCCGATGGCGCGCCCGTGAAGGCCGGGGACGTGCTCGTGCGGCTCGACTCGCGCCAGATCGAGGCGCAGATCAAGCAGGCCGAAGCGCAGCTCGCCAAGGACCGGACGGTGCTGGAACAGGCCGAGCGCGATGTCGGCCGCTATTCCGAGCTCGTCGCCAAGCAGACCGGCACGCAGGTCAATCTCGACAATGCCCGCACCTCCGCCGCATCGGCGCGCGCCGCCATTCTCGGCGACCAGGCGCAGGTCGAAAATCTCAACGTTCAATTGAGCTGGTACACGATCAAGGCGCCGATCTCGGGACGCGTCAGCGCCTTCTCGCTGAAGGCCGGCAACATCGTGCGCTCCGGCGACTCGACCGCCACCGGCACGCTCACCACCATCGTGCAGACGACCCCGATCTACGTGGCTTTCTCGGTGCCGCAGCGATTGCTGACGGATGTGCGTGAAGCCGTGTTGCGCCCGGACGCGGAAGTCGTGGTCACGCCGCAAGGCAGCTCGCGCAGCGTGAAGGGCCGCGTCGCCGTGATCGACAATGCGATCGACCCGGCGACCGGCACCGTCATGGTTCGCGCCACTTTCGAGAACGCGGATGAATTGCTGTGGGCCGGCCAGCTCTGCCAGGTCCGCGTGACCTTGCGTGTCGATCCTGAAGTCGTCAGCCTGCCGCGCGAAGCCGTGCAGACGGGCCAGAACGGCAACTACGTCTATGTGATCGAGGACAGCGTCGCCAAGGTGCGCCCTGTCGAACTCGGACGCTCGCAGGACGGCCGTGACATCGTGACGTCCGGCCTGAAGGGCGGCGAAGTCGTCGTGACCGACGGGGCGCTCGCCCTCACGAACGGCGCGAAGGTCGATACACGCAGCGCTGAAGCGAAGAAGGGCAATTCGTAATGTCGCTTCCTGAACTCTGCATCCGCCGACCGGTGATGACGACACTTCTGATGGTGTCGTTCATCGTCTTCGGCATTTTCGGATACATGAAGCTTCCGGTCGCGGCCCTGCCGCGCGTGGACTTCCCGACCATCAACGTCTCCGCCTCCCTGCCGGGCGCCAACCCCGAGACGATGGCCGCCTCCGTGGCCGCGCCGCTGGAGCGCGCCTTCGCCACCATTCCCGGCATTTCGCTGATGACGTCGCGCTCGCAGACGGGCCAGACCAACATCACGATGCAGTTCGATCTCGACCGCGACATCGACGGCGCCGCGCTCGACGTGCAGTCGCAGATTTCCGCGACGCTGCGTCGCCTGCCGCAGGAAATGACGGCGCCGCCGAGCTTCCGAAAGGTGAACCCGGCCGACTCGCCGATCCTGTTCCTTGGCCTCGCCTCGCCGACCCTGCCGCTTTCGACCACCAACGATTACGCCGAACAGGTCTTCGCCCAGCAGATCTCGCAGATCCCCGGCGTCGCGCAGGTCAACATCTTCGGCCAGCAGAAATATGCCGTCCGCATCGAGGCCGATCCCGACGCCGCTGCGGCGCGCGGCCTGACCCTGCAGGACGTCCGCAACGCCGTCACCGCCGCCAATTCGTCGACGCCCGTCGGCACTCTGCGCGGCCCCGGCCAGAACATCACGCTGACGGCCTCGGGCCAGATCGAACACGCCGAAGGCTATCGCGATCTCGTCATCGCCTGGCGCAACGGCGCGCCCGTGCGGCTGGGCGAAGTCTCCAAGGTCTATGACGGCGTCGAGAACGATCAGATCGCGGCTTGGCAGGGCAAGGATCGCGCGATCCTGCTCGCCGTGTTCCGCCAGTCGGACGCCAACACCGTGCAGGTGGTCGACGCCGTTCGCGAGAAGCTGCCGTCCTACCAGGCGCAATTGCCGCCGTCCGTGCAGGCCTTCGTGCTCAACGACCGTTCGAAGTCGATCCGTGAATCGGTCGAGGACGTCGAATTCACGCTCGGCCTGTCGATCGCACTCGTCGTGCTGGTGATCTTCATGTTCCTGAAGACCATCGCGGCCACGATCATCCCGACGCTGGCGTTGCCCGTGTCGCTCGTCGGCACCTGCGCGTTCATGTATGTCTTCGGCTATTCGATCGACAACATTTCGCTGCTGGCGATCACGCTGGCGGTGGGCTTCGTCGTCGACGACGCCATCGTCATGCTCGAAAACATCGTGCGTCACATTGAAGACGGCATGAAACCGTTCGACGCGGCGCTCAAGGGCTCCAAGGAAATCAGCTTCACGATTTTGTCGATCACGCTGTCGCTGGTCGCCGTGTTCATTCCCGTGCTGTTGATGGGCGGCGTGGTGGGTCGCGTGTTCCGCGAATTCGCCGTCGTCATTTCCTGCGCCATTCTCGTGTCGGGCTTCGTGTCGCTGACGCTGACGCCGATGCTCTGCGCGCGCATCCTGAAACCCATCGACCATCACGCCAAGCCCGGCCTGTTCGCCCGGTCGGTCGACTACGTGCTCGACGGCATCACCGACGGCTATCGCTGGACGCTCGACATCGTCCTGCGCTTCCGCCTCGTCATGGTCGCCGTCATCCTCGGCACCTTCGTCGCCAGCGTGATGATGTTCCAGTACATCCCGAAGGGCTTCTTCCCGATCGAGGACACCGGCTACCTCTCGGGTTCGACCGAAGCTGCGCCCGACATCGGCATCAAGGCGATGATGGACAAGCAGCTCGAGGTCGTTCAGATCCTGATGGACGATCCGGCGATCGAATCCGTGACGAGCAACGTCGGCACCGGCGGCACCAACCAGGGCCAGATGTTCGTCGCCCTGAAGCCGAAGAAAGAGCGCGGCGAGATCGGCGCCGTCATCAGCCGGCTGCGCGCCAAGACGAATTCCGTGCCCGGCATGACGTCCGTGTTCAACCCCGTGCAGAACCTCAACCTGAATGGCGGGCGCTCGTCGCGCGCGTCCTATCAGTACACACTGCAATCGGGCGATCTTCCCTCGCTCTACGGCAAGTCCCCGGAGATGCTGGAGCGCATGCGCCGCCTGCCGGTGCTGCGCGACGTCACCACCGACCTGCAGATCCGCAATCCGCAGCTGTCGATCGACATCGATCGCGAAAAGGCCGCCGCGTTCGGGCTGACCACCGACCAGATCAAGCAGGCGCTCTACAACACCTACGGCAGCCGTCAGATCTCGACGATCTTCACGCAATCCGCCGACTACGCGGTGCTGCTCGAAGCCAAGGGCAATTTCCGCGACGATCCGTCGGCTCTGGGACGCATCTACATCCGTGCGCAGTCCGGATCGGGCGGCACGGTCGCGGCGGCGCAGCAGCAGTCTGGCGGCCTGTCGGGCGGCGGCTCCAGCACGAGCACGCCGAGCGGCATCTCTTCGGCGCCCATCGTCCCGCTCGATCAGGTGGCGACGATCCGCCGGTCCGTCGGCCCGCTGACCGTCAACCGCCAGTCGCAGCAGCCCTCCGTGACGCTGTCGTTCAACACGGCGCCGGGCGTCTCCATCGGCGAGGCCGTCGAGGCGATCCGCGCGGTCGAACGCGAGATCGCGTTGCCCGCCACCATCACGACCAACTTCTCCGGCACCGCCGCCCTGTTCCAGGATGCGCAGAAGGGCCAGGTCCCGCTGATCCTCGCCGCCGTGCTGACCATCTACATCGTGCTGGGCGTGCTCTACGAGAGCTACATCCACCCGATCACCATTTTGTCGGGCCTGCCCTCCGCAGGCCTCGGCGCGCTCATCGCGCTCTGGGCCTATGGGATGGACCTGTCGGTCATCGCGATCATCGGCATCCTGCTGCTGGTCGGCATCGTGAAGAAAAACGCGATCATGATGATCGACTTCGCGATCGAGCGAAGAAACGAGGGACTGGACGCGCTGCCGGCCATCCGCGAGGCCGCGCTGATCCGTTTCCGCCCGATCTTCATGACGACCATGGCGGCCATCCTCGGCGCGGTGCCGATCGCCATCGGCGCCGGCGCGGGCGCCGAACTACGCCAGCCGCTCGGCATCGCCATCGTGGGCGGCCTGTGCGTCTCGCAATTGCTGACGCTGTTCATCACCCCGGTGGTCTACTACTACCTCGACAAGGTGGATTCCTACCTCTCGGGCCGCGACCGCAAGGCTGTCGCCACGGAGCATGCGCCGGTTCTCAAGCCGGCGGAGTGACGTGGGTCTCAAGCGTGAGGCGCGTCGCTTCTCCCTTTGGGAGAAGCTGTCAGCGCAGCTGACTGATGAGGCGTTGCGGGCTTACCGGCGAAGCGCTTGGCCCCTCACCCCGTCTCGGGGCTTCGCCCCGAGTCCGCCCTCTCCCGATGGGAGAGGGTTTTCACACATTTGAATACTCAAAACTTCCGCGTCGCCGTCGCCGAGCGTTCGCCTGAGGCCACCGGCTGGAGCGCCGTCCAGTCGCTGGCCCGGATGCGTGCGACGGGGCTGACGCCGTCGGCGTCGGCCTTCAGCACGAGCCCGTCGCCCTCGCCCAACGTGACGCCGTAAAGCGCCTGCATGGCCTCATAGTCGCCGATGACCACGCGCAGTCCGCGCGCCTGCTGGCCGTTGCGCACGATCTTCTCGATCGCCTCGCCCTGGACACGAACGCTGGGAGCCTGGTTCTGCAAGGGCGTCAGCGCGTCGACGATGCGCGGGTTTGCGCCGAGCATGCGGGCGGTCTCGAAGGCTCGGCACAATCCGGCGGTCTGGATGTCGACAGGTCCGAGGTCGAGGCTCTGCAAGGCGATCGCGACCGCCTGCGCCTGCAGGCGTCCGTCTTCGGTCAACTTGCGCCTGCCGACGCAGGACCGGGCGTCGAGTTTGCCGGCGTCGAGCGCGCCGATTTCGGCGGCCTCGCCCGACCATTCAGCGGCGGCATGGCGCAGGAACAACGTCAGTCCGGGTCCACGCAACGCCTCGAAGGATTCCGCGCGGGCCGACGGGGCCGACGCGCAAAATGCCAGCGCCGCGCACAGCGCCGCTGTTAAAACCCCATCCCTCGACATGAAAAGCCCCTACGCCCCACCGGATCCGACAATGCATTCTAGAATGCGCTCATGACATGAACAGGACATTGAGCGGCAGAAAATATGCACAAACTCCGGTGTTGGTAAACGCCTTCCGGTCAGGCGGGTTTCACCGAAGCGACGCGATACGTGCGGGCGCTACCGTCAGCGTCCAGCACGCTGGCATAGGCGCCGGGCGTAAACACATGAGCTTCGAAACGAAACCCGGTTTCCTCGTCGCCATTACCCGGCTCATAATCGAACGTCCAGGTTGCCCCCGTCGCCCCGCCGGAACGATGCACCAGCAAACCATGGCGCACGTCGCCGTCCTCGGTCCTGTGGACAAAACAGAGCGCCCGGTCGGATTTCCAGGCGTCGGCATCGATCTTGCCAGCCTCATCGAGCGGCGCGACGAAGTCATACGCCGGTCCGGTGGCGGCCTCGTGCGGACCGGGTGCGACCTCGAGATGGATCCGGGAAAGCTTCGCGCGATGGGTCATCGGACACCTGCAACTTCTGATTGAACGTTGCGTCAGCTGACGCCTGTCCGTCTGTTCAAACCTTGATGTGGGTCAATCCTGCGGCTTGCGATAACGCCTTGCTTCAGCCGTCTTCCTCCTCTCAATTACCGGTCAGCTTTTCTTAACCACGCAAGCGAGCATGATCTCCAAACTGAAATGGCTGGTGCTGCCCATCGCCGTCGCGGCTATCGGAGCCGCGGCTGCGCCATGGACGCTGTCGGGCGATGCGCTCCGCCGCGAGCTGGCCGACCAGGTCATGCAGACTGCCGGGCTGCGCGCCAGCGCGGAAGGCAAGGCGACTTTCGCGGTGCTGCCGCGTCCGCGCATCAAGCTCGAGAACGTCATCATCTCGGATGAAAACGGCGCGCTGGTTATCAACACGGATGTGCTGAAGGGCAATCTGCGCATCCTGCCGCTTCTGGCCGGACGCATGGAACTCGCGTCCGTGCAGCTGATCTCGCCGGAGATCGCCTACGATCATCATGATGCGCCGATCAGCCGCCAGGGCGCCATCGCGCGCGCCAGCGACGCGCTGCCCGCAACGCCCGAAGCGGCAGGAGCCGACGAAGCGCGGCTCGGCACGATCAGCATCGTCGACGGCTCGGCCCGCGTGAAGACGCGCGGCGCGGCCGAAAGCCTCGTGATCGACGACATCAACCTGACGCTCGACTGGCCGCGCCTCAGCGCGCCGGCCTCCATCAACGGCACGCTGTCGTGGCAGGGCGAAACGGCTGAAATCGCCGCCTGGCTCGGAAAACCCGCCGCCGTGCTACGCGGCGAGGATTCCTCCGCGACGCTGAAGATCGAGTCGCCGAGCCTGCAGGCGAGCGCCAATGGCAGCGTCGCCGCGAGCCCGCGCATGCAGTTCGAGGGCCGCGTCAACGCCGCCAGCCATTCGATGCGCGCGCTGCTCGCCTCCTTCGGCATGCGCACGCCCCTGCCCGGCCCGCTCGCCAATGTCACCCTGTCGGGAGTCGCCCGCGCGTCGCTGCGCTCGCTCGCCCTGTCGGGGCTGCGCATGAACGTCGATGGCAATTCTTTTGAAGGCGCGCTGGCCGTCCAGGCGACCAATTCGCGGCCGACCATCTCGGGCACGCTCGCCAGCGAACTGCTTGTTCTCGCGCCCATGATTTCGGACCTGCCGAGCCTCACAGGATCGGAAGGCCAGTGGAACCGCGAGCCGCTGTCCCTCTCGGCGCTCGACTTCGCGGATCTCGACCTGCGCTTCTCGTCGACGCGCACGCGCATCGGTCGCGCGGTTTTCGACGACGCGGGCTGCTCGATCATGCTCTCCAATGGCCGGCTCGACATCACGGTCGGCCAGGCGCGCGCCTATGGCGGCCAGATCAAGGGACGTCTCAGCCTGACGCCCGGCCTGCGCGGAACTGACCTGCGTGCGAACGGCGTTTTCTCGCGCATCGATTCCGGCGCGGTGATGAAAGAGGCGCTGCGCTCGATCCGCCTCACTGGCGAATCCAGCGGACAATTTTCTCTTGAAGGTTCGGGCGACAGCGTCTCCGACATTGTCCGCTCGCTCGTCGGCGCGGCGCAGATGTCTTTCCGCAATGGCGACATTCTGGGACTCGATCTCGAACAGGCGTTGCGGCGGCTTGAAAAGCGACCCCTGTCGATCATCACCGAAGTGCGCAGCGGCCGCACCGGCTTCGACAGCGCCAGCGTTTCCGCGCGCCTGACGGACGGCATCGTCGACGTACAGGAAGCGACCGTCTCGGGGCTGGGCGTGCAGCTTGCCGTCACCGGCACCGCGTCGCTCGTCGACCGCTCGCTGCAATTGCGCGCCATGGCGCGGCAGACCGGCCCGAACGCGACGGGCCGCGAGAACGGCCCGCAACTGATGCTCGACATCAAGGGACCGTGGGACGACCCCTCGCTGGTGTTCGACAAGGAAAGCCTGATCCGCCGCTCGGAAGCCGCCGCGCCCTTGTTGCGCGCGCTGGAAAGCATTCCGCCAGTCAGCGCGACGGCGAAGCCGGAGCCCTGAGCCGCGTCAGCGCAGCGGCGATCAGCAGCATCGCGCCGACCGCGCCGATCAGCAGCGTCGAAATTGCGTTGATCTCCGGCGTCACGCCAAGCCGCACCTGGCTGTAGATCCGCATCGGCAGCGTCGTCGAGCCGGGACCTGACGTGAAGCTCGCCAGAACAAAATCATCGAGCGACAGCGTGAAGGCGAGCAGGAAGCCTGCGGCCAGCGCGGGCGCGATCAGCGGCAGGGTGATCTTGCGGAAGGTTACGGCGGGCGTCGCGCCAAGGTCCATCGCGGCCTCCTCCAGCGAGCGATCGAAGGTGGACAGGCGCGCCTGCACAACGACGGCGACGAAGCACAGGCCGAGCGTCGTGTGGCCTGCGACAATGGTCCAGAACCCGCGATCGAGATCGAGGCCGACGAACAGCAGCAGCAATGACAGGGCTATGATGACTTCCGGCATGACGAGCGGCGCATAGACCATGCCGGCGAACAGCGTGCGCCCGCGGAAACGCCCGAACCGTTGCAGCGCAAAGGCGGCCATCGCGC
>JAQGKM010000205.1 GCA_028290125.1 Hyphomicrobiales bacterium
GCCGCGCCGTTCGGCTTGTTGAAGCCGGGCATGTGATAGATGGGCGCAAAACGCTGGAAACCGAGCGGCTGGTCGTTGACGGGCGCGAGCAGTTCGACGGCGTCGATGGCGCCGCGTTCGAGCGCCGGCACGATGTCGCCGGGTGGTATCGATTGCGGCGTGGCGCCGAGTTCGCGATAAACCTCGCCGCCCAATCCCTGCACGCGGATGCGCAGGCCGTTGATGTCGTCGAGCGACGTGATGGGCTTGCGAAACCAGCCGCCCATCGAGGCGCCGGTGTTGCCCGCGAGCAGGCCGCGCACGCCGTGCGGCTTGTAGAATTCATCCCACAAGAGTTGGCCGCCGCGCTGCTCGATCCACGTCTGGTGTTCGAGCGGCGGCAGACCGAACGGCGCCGTGGTGAACAGCGCCGCGCCGGGCAGCTTGCCGTCCCAGAAGAACGAGGCCGTGTGGCCCATTTCGGCGACGCCGGTCGAGATCGCCTCGAACACGCCAAACGCCGGAACGATGGAGCCTGCGGGGAAAATTTCCACCAGCATGCGCCCGCCGCTCATGCGGTTGATGCGCTGCGCCAGGCGCTCGGCGGAGACGCCGGGGCCCGGGAGATTTTTGGTCCACGACGTGAGCATGCGCCAGCGAATCGGCGCGTTCTGCGCGCGCGCGATGTGTGGGGCGGCGACGAGCGCGGTGGCGGAGGCGCCCAGCAGGGTGCGGCGGGAAGGGGAGGGAAGCATTTCAATCTAACCGGATGTGCGCCCCTCTCCCGCGCTGGCGAGAGAGGGTGGCCGGCGAAGCCGGTCGGGTGAGGGCGGTTGCCGCACAACGGAAAGCGTGCCGCCTTTGGCGGGCGCCCTCATCCGTCATGCTTCGCATGACACCTTCTCCCGCCAGCGCGGGAGAAGGCCGCACGCGTTTCAGCTCTTCACGTACAACTCGCCGCCGCTCTGCAGGAACTCGGCGCTCTTGTCGGCCATGCCCTTTTCGCGTTCGGCGATCACGGCGGCTTCGGCGCGCAGGTCCTGCGAGATTTTCATCGAGCAGAACTTTGGCCCGCACATCGAGCAGAAATGCGCGACCTTGTGGGCGTCCTTCGGCAGTGTTTCGTCGTGGTAGCAGCGCGCCGTATCCGGATCGAGGCCGAGATTGAACTGGTCCTCCCAGCGGAAGTCGAACCGCGCGCGCGACAGCGCGTCGTCGCGCAGTTGCGCTGCCGGATGACCCTTCGCAAGGTCGGCCGCATGCGCCGCGATGCGATAGGTGATCACCCCGACCTTCACGTCGTCGCGATCCGGCAGGCCCAGATGCTCCTTCGGCGTGACGTAGCAGAGCATGGCGCAACCGAACCAGCCGATCATCGCCGCGCCGATGCCCGACGTGATGTGATCGTAGCCCGGCGCAATGTCGGTCGTCAGCGGTCCGAGCGTGTAGAAGGGGGCCTCGTGGCACTCCTTGAGCTGCTTCTCCATGTTGATCTTGATCTTGTGCATCGGCACATGGCCGGGGCCTTCGATCATGACCTGGCAGCCCTACGCCCAAGCGCGCTTGGTGAGTTCGCCCAGCGTCTCGAGTTCGGCGAATTGCGCGGCGTCGTTGGCGTCGGCGATCGAACCCGGACGCAGGCCGTCGCCCAGCGAGAACGAGACGTCATACTTGCGCATGATGTCGCAGATCTCGTCGAAGTGCGTGTACAGGAAGCTTTCCTGATGATGCGCGAGGCACCAGCGCGCCATGATCGAGCCGCCGCGCGAGACGATGCCCGTCGTGCGCTTGGCGGTGAGCGGCACATAGGCGAGGCGCACGCCGGCGTGGATGGTGAAGTAATCGACGCCCTGTTCGGCCTGCTCGATCAGCGTGTCGCGGAACACTTCCCACGTCAGCTTGATCGGGTCGCCATCGACCTTCTCGAGCGCCTGGTAGATCGGCACCGTGCCGATCGGCACCGGCGAATTGCGCATGATCCAGTCGCGGATGTTGTGGATGTTGCGGCCGGTCGACAGGTCCATCACGGTGTCGGCGCCCCAACGGATCGACCACACCAGCTTCTCGACTTCTTCGGCCATCGACGAAGTGACTGCGGAATTGCCGATGTTGGCGTTCACCTTCACGAGGAAGTTGCGGCCGATGACCATCGGCTCGAGTTCCTGATGGTTGATGTTGGCCGGGATGATGGCGCGGCCGCGGGCGATCTCGTCGCGCACGAATTCCGGCGTCACGAAAGCCGGGATGTCGGCGCCGAAGTTCTCGCCGTCGGCGAGCTTGTCGTTGGCTTCCGCCAGCATCTTTTCGCGGCAGAGATTCTCGCGGTGCGCGGCGTAGATCATCTCTTCGGTGATCAGGCCCGCGATGGCGAATTCATATTGCGTGACCGGACCGGCGCCGCCAGCGAGCGGGGCGGTGATGGCCGGGCAGGGCGGCACGAGCTTTTCGGGCGAGACGTCGCCATTGTCGGCGGGCTGCACGGCGCGGCCTTCGTAGGTCGAGAGATTCGCGCGGCGCGCGAGCCAGGGCGCGCGGATGCGCTTCAGGCCCTTGCCGAGATCGATGCCGATGTCGGTCTCGGTGTAGGGGCCGGAGGCGTCATAAACGCGGACCGGCTCTTCCTTGGGGTCGCTGACCGAAATTTCGCGGTAGGGCACCTGCACGTCCGGATAGCCGGGGACGGTGTAGTAGACCTTTTTCGAACCCGTGAGCGGGCCGGTGGTCACGGTCTCCGGCACCATGCTGCCGGCCTTCGGTTGAACGTTCATGCGCTTCTCCTCCCGCCAGGGCTGAAGTCAGGTGCGCCAGCTTTTGAAGGAGGTTACGGGCCTCCGATGGAGGCGCTGCCCTTCCCTTCCGCTGGCATTACCCAGTTCAGGTTCTATGGGTGTGATCTCAGCCGCCGGAGACAGTCCGGCAGCACCCCATGGCTCGGCGAGAACGTTAGCGCTGGAACGTGGGAGAGGCAAGCGTGGGGCTTGCCCTTCTCCCGCGCTGGCGGGAGAAGGTGTCGTCCGCAGGACGACGGATGAGGGCGGTGTACGGTGCTTTTGCGGGAAACGCCCTCACCCGTCTTGCTTCGCGAGCCACCCTCTCCCGCGCCGCGGGAGAGGGGCGCAAGGCGTTACGCCTCTTCCCCATAGGGCGGGCGGGGGATGCCCATGTGGGCGGCGCGGAGGGCTGAGGACCAGCGTTCGCGCAGGTCGCGGAAATAGGCGTCGC
>JAQGKM010000249.1 GCA_028290125.1 Hyphomicrobiales bacterium
GTTCCGCAGGGCGGCAATACAGGCCTTGTCGGCGGCCAGGTTCCGGATGCGTCGCGCTCGCAGGTCATCCTGTCGCTGACGCGCATGGACCGACTGCGCGAGATCGACCTCGCCTCCAACACCATGACGGTCGAGTGCGGCATGACGCTGCTGCGCGCACAGGATATCGCCGAACAGGCGGACCGGCTGTTCCCGCTGTCGCTGGCGTCGGAGGGCTCCTGCACCATCGGCGGCAATCTCTCGACCAATGCCGGCGGCACCGCCGTGCTCGCCTATGGCAATGCGCGCGATCTCGTGCAGGGACTTGAAGTCGTGCTCGCCGACGGCCGCGTGCTGAACAATCTGTCGAAGCTCAAGAAGGACAACACCGGCTACGACCTGAAGCATCTGTTCATGGGCTCGGAGGGCACGCTGGGCATCATCACCGCTGCGGTGCTGAAACTCTATCCGCGTCCGCGCAGCATCGAGACGGCCTTCATCGGCCTCGAAAGCCCGCAGCGCGCGCTCGATCTGTTCCAGCTCGCGCAAAGGCTCGCGGGCAATGACGTGAAGACCTTCGAACTCGTGCCGCGCATCGGCATCGAATTTGCGCTGAAGCACGGATCGAAGACGCGCGAGCCGCTGGCTTCGAAGCACGACTGGTATGTGCTGATCGAACTCGCCTCGCAGGCGGAAGACGCCGCGCGCATGATGGGGCTGCTCGAAGCGGCGTTCGGCGAAGGCCTGATCGAGAACGCGACGCTCGCGGCGTCGCTCGAACAGGCCCGCGACTTCTGGCGTCTGCGCGAGCTGATGTCGGACATGCAGAAGCTCGAAGGCGGCTCGATCAAGCACGACGTCTCGGTGCCGGTGGCGCGCGTGCCGGAGTTCATCGCGACAGCAGGCGCGGCCATCGCGCAAGCCATGCCGGGCGCGCGGCCGGTGCCGTTCGGACATCTCGGCGACGGCAACATTCACTACAACATCTCGCAACCCGTCGGCGCCGACAAGCAGGCGTTCCTCGCGCGTTGGGGCGAGGCCAACACCATCGTGCACGCCATCGTCGTGCAGATGGGCGGCTCGATTTCCGCCGAACACGGCATCGGCGTCTTGAAACGCGACCTGCTGCCGGGCGTGAAGGACGCGGTGTCGCTCGACGTGATGCGCGCGATCAAGACGGCGCTGGATCCGAAGGGAATCTTGAACCCGGGGAAAGTGCTGCCTCCCTAGCCTCGTCATTGCGAGGAGCCGAAGGCGCGCGTCTGACGGCTGCCGCTAGATGGATTGCTTCGTCGCTTTGCTCCTCGCAATGACGAGGCAAAGGTGACGTGCGCCAACCACCTTCTAAAACAACTCACCCTGCGCCTTGAATGGCGCCTTCGCCACCACCGGCGCGCCGCTGACGGGTTCCTGCACCCAGACGCCATCATTGGCGACCTTGTTGACGCCCGGCCCGATCTCGCAGAGGTCGAGCACCTCCTCCGCCGCCGGCCGCAGCAGCCGAACTGCGTCGCCCGTGGACTCCTCGTCCGGCGAGAGCCACGTGTCGAACGCCTCGTGCTCCAGGATCACCGGCATGCGGTCGTGCACCGCGCACATGGCGCCGTTGGCGTCCGTCGTCAGCACGCAGGCGGTTTCCATTTCCTCGCCGTTGGGACCGATCCAGTTCTCCCACAGGCCCGCCATGGCGAGCGGCGCGCCGTCGCGGCGGCGGATCAGGAACGGGCGCAGCGGGTCGCCCTTCCGGCGCGGCGCCGGCGGGCGCAGCCATTCGTAAAAGCCGTCGGTGACGAACAGGCAGCGGCGGCGGCGCAGCGCGTTTCGAAAGCTCGCCTTCACGGGCGCGGTCTCGGCGCGCGCGTTGATGACGAGCGGATAATCCTTCGGGTCTTTCACGAAGGACGGCAGGAAGCCCCAGCGCACGAGCCTGAAGTGACGGCGCGTCTGTCCGTCCGCATCGCGCTCGGCGCGCACGATCGGCACCGGCTGCGTCGGGGCGACATTGTAGCGCGGCGGGAAATTCGGCTGCTCGACATAGCCGAAATAGGCGCGCACCGCTTCAGGCGGCAGGGTGACTGCGAAACGTCCACACATGAGGGGAATATAGGGAGAATTCCTCGTCATTGCGAGGAGCCGAAGGCGCTCCTCGCAATGACGAGGCGAAGGTTGATGGCGGCTACTTGAGGCTCACCGGCGCCACACTGTCATCCGGCACGAAGAAGTCCTGCTGGAGCGGAACCGTGGGATCGACGCGGTAGTGCTCGAAATCGCGCACGCCGCGCTCCCACAGCAGCGTGTCGTCGATCAGGAACTGGCCGGAGAGCTCGCGCGACGGCGTGGTGAAGATGGCGTGCGCGGCGTCGGCGACGATGTCTGGCTTGCGCGAGGCGCGCATCAGGGCGTCGCCGCCCAGCAGATTCTGAACGGCTGCGGTGGCGATGGTCGTGCGCGGCCACAGCGCGTTGACCGCAATGCCCTTGCGGCGCAATTCCCCGGCGAGGCCCAGCACCGCGAGGCTCATGCCGAATTTCGCCATCGAATAGGCGGTGTGGGCGGCGAACCACTTTTCTTTCATGTCGAGCGGCGGCGACAGCATGAGGATGTGCGGATTGGTGGATTTTTCCAGATAGGGAACGGCGAGTTTCGACGTCATGTAGGAGCCGCGAGCATTGATCTGGTGCATCAGGTCGAAGCGCTTCATCTCGGTGTGCTGGCTGTCGGCGAGGAAGATCGCGCTCGCATTGTTGACGACGATGTCGATGCCGCCGAAAGTCGCTGCGGTCTTGGCCAACGCCTCCGCCACCTGCGCCTCGTCGCGCACGTCCACCATCAGCGGCAGAGCCCTGCCCCCGGCTTTCTCGATGTCTTCTGCGGCGGAAAAGATCGTGCCGGGCAATTTCGGATTGGGCTCGGCGGTCTTCGCCGCAATCGCCACGCAGGCGCCGTCGCGCGCGGCGCGCAGCGCAA
>JAQGKM010000254.1 GCA_028290125.1 Hyphomicrobiales bacterium
CGGCGGTTCAGTTCCTGGAACACGGCGTCGAAGGCCGGATCGCCGAGCCACTTGCCGTCATAGCTCGTGAACAGCGCGACCCCATCGGCTTTCAGCGTGTCGAGACCATATTCGATCTCCTTCATCGAACCGTCCGTATCGGGCAGCGGAATGGCGACGAACTGGCCGAAGCGCCCGGCATGCGATGTGGCGAGCTTGGCGCCGTAATCATTCGTGTATCGCGACATGCGGCGCGCACGCGCGACATCGCCGAACCAGATGCCTGGCGTCGTCACCGAGAGGATGGTCACGTCCACCCCGGCGCGATCCATATCCTCGAGATGTTTGGCGGGCGACCAGTTCAGCGAAGGCGGCAAGAGCAGGCCGGTGCCGCTGAGATCCTGGATGTAGTCCGGCGGCGTCAGATGCGCGTGCACGTCAATGATCCGGCGCGGTGCTTGCGCCTTCACGATCGATGGCGTGGCCAGAACGGACGCCGCCGCCGTGGCGGCGAACCCCTTGAGGAAGCCGCGCCGGTCCGAGCAGCATGCGCAACCTGGCGCGACCGCGACGTCGCCGCTGGCGTGAAACAATCGTGTCATCCACCCCTCCCCAATGGTTTTTTGTTTAGATAGACAGGCCGAGAAACCTTGCCGCATTGGCGCCGAGAATGTCCGCCTTGACGCTCTCGGACAAGACTTTCGAACTCATCACAAACTCGACCGGATGCATTTCGCCGAACGGAAAATCCGAGCCGAGCATGATCTGCGACGGATCGATCTTGGTCGTCAGATATTCGAGCACATCGATGTTGAAGACCACGGTTTCGAACCAGAAGCGTTTCAGATAGGTCGAGAAATCATGGCTCAGCTGCGGATTCGACCCGCGCCGGAACATCCAGTCGAAACGGCCCGCATAATAGGGAATGAACCCGCCGCCGTGCGCGAAAGCGATCTTGAGGTTCGGGCATTCGTCGAGCACGCCGTCGTAGACGAGCGAGGTCTGCGCATAGGCTTCCTCAAGCGGCTGGCCGAGAGAGATCAGCAGGCTGTGCCGACGCAGCCGCTTGTCGGGACTGCCGGCGGGGTGCACGAACACCGGGCACTGCAGTTCCTCCGCCCTCTTCCAGAACGGACGCAGCGCCGCATCGCCAAGCTCCTGCTCGCGCACGCGCGAGGCGACAATGACGCCCTTGAGCTTGAGATCGAGAATGGCGCGATCAAGTTCCTGTACGGCGAGAGCCGGATCCTGCAACGGGATCGAACCTATGCCGACGATACGGCCCCTTCCCATCTCGACCAGTTCCGCCATGGCGTCATTGTTCAGCCGCTCAAGCCGCAGGCCTTCATCGGGATCGCAATCATAGGTGCATTGATGCAGGATGTTGGGGCTGACGACCTGGATGTCGACGCCCATCTGGTCCATTTCCGCGAGGCGCAAGGACAGGTTCGTCATCTTGTCGATCTGCTGCTGCGGATAGGCGCGCACCGATCCGTCGCCTTGCGCACGCAACTGACCCAGGATCGAGCGGCCGTAAGTGGCGTCGAAAACGGCCTGCGTCATGGAATGGGCGTGGAAGTCGATGATGACTGGCTTCTTGTTCATGCGCGTCCAGCTTTCCCGATGATGTTCTCGTGCGCCGATCAGGGCGCCGCGCCGCTTGGCCGCCCCCATGCGGCGCGCACTTTCTCGGCGACCGGTTCCGGCGCGTTGAGGATGGAGTTCACAAGATCAGTGAGCGGCTGCCAGTCCATATAGCGGATGTCCAGCGCGGCGGTCTGCGACTCCGCGAGGAAGTTGGGGTCGTTCATCGTCGCCCGGAACGCTTCGCGCAGGGCAGCGAGACGATCCGCCGGCACGTCCGGCGGCGCGAAGAAGGGCCGCCCGAGACCCGCCGTGTTCGACAGCAGCATCAACACCTCGCGCTGCTCCGGCGTCTTCGCCAGTTCATGCATCAGTGGAACGTCAGGCAGCGCATCTTCCCGCTTGAGTCCGGTCTGGAAAAGGACATTGACGCGCTTGTCGCGCAGCCAGTCGGGATGCTCGGCGACGACCGCCGTGTAGCTGAATCCGGCGCGCGCATTCACCTCGCCGCGCTCCATCGCGAGGTCGGCCTCGCCGCTCGTTCCATAGCCAGCGACGATCTTGAACTTGGCGCCGAGCAGCGTGTTCATGACATTGGCGTAGAGATAGCCGTTCGAACTGGCGCCCGTCGCGCCGGCGATCAGCTCCTTCTGCGTCGCCTGCTCGAAAGTCGTGACGCCGGACGTGCTCCACGTCATCGTGAGCAGATTGCTCAACCCCGCCGAGCCCAGCCAGTTGAACTTGCCGACGTCGAAACGGATCGACGGGCCGGTGACGATCTGCTCCAGCGGGATCCCGCTGTTGATCGTCGCCAGATAGGTCCCGTCGCGCGGCGCCTGGGCGAACATGTATTGGGTGGCGCGGATATGGCCGCCGCCCGGCATGTTCCGCACCACGATCGAGGGCGCGCCGGGCAGGTAATTGGGCATGTGTCGCGAGAGCAGCCGCGCCGTGGTGTCGAACACCGTGCCGGAGCCGGTGCTGACGATGATGTTGAGCGTCTTGCCGGTGTAAAAATCCTTCACGCTTTCCGCCGCCGAGGCTGCGGAGACCGTCAGAACGCCGGCGATGGCGACAAGGGCCCCTCGTGTCATGGCGCGGATCCTCTCCCGCTGGAGTTCAGATGCGCGGGTCGAGCGCGTTGTGGCCCAGGCGAACGGCGCCGTAGTTCAGCGTCTGCAGATCCCAGACGAGCGCAATGTGCTGCGCCACTGCATGCACGTCGCGCCAGGCGCGCTGCAGCGGATGCGTTCTTTCGAGTCCGCGCCCGCCCGTGAGCGGCAGCAGACGCTCGACCGCCTGCACGGAAAGCTTCGCGGCATAGCCGGCATTCAGCCGGTATTTGACGCGCTGCTCGTAATCGGGCGTTTCGCGACGATGGGCGCCATCCAGGATCTTCTGCCGGTCGACCGCCAAGACGGCGCGCGCTGCTTCGATCTCGGCGGTCGCTTCGGCGACGCGCATCTGCACGCTCTGCTGTTGCGACAATTGCACCTGCGCGACCGAGCGACGGTCGACCAGCTCTTCGAGAACGATATCGAGCGCGGCCTGCGCGCCGCCCACCGCCGGCCCGACAAGGCTGTGCGCGAAAGGCGCGAACAGCGGCATGTTGAAAAGGTCGCTGTCGGCATGATGCTTGCCGCCCGGCGACACTGCGTCCCGCGTCGGAACGAGCTCCAGCAGGCGATGCTCGGGAATGAACGTCTCCTTGACCAGCACGTCGTTGCTGCCGGTGCCGGCAAGACCGATCGTGTTCCAGGTCTCCTCGACGTCATATTGGTCACGCGTGATCAACGCGAAAAAGGGTCTTGGCGGCCCGTCCGGACGCGGCTCGGTGACGAGCAGAATGCAGGCCTGGCAGTGCAGCACGTTCGACGAAAAGCGCCAGCGACCGCTGACATGGAAGCCGCCTTCGACACGCTGCATCTTGGCGGCGACAGGCAGGAACGAGCTGGCGATCGCCGCGTCGGGATCCGCGCCCCACACCTCTTCCTGACATTGCGCCGGAAACATGCCGAGGATCCAGGAATGGCAGGCCGTCACCGAAAACGCCCAGGCGCTAGAAACGCAACCGCGCGCGATCTCCATGGCGATCAGCGTATGCGCGCCGTAATCGAGCTCGTGTCCGCCGAAAGCCTTGGGCTGCAACGCCTTGTAGAAGCCGGCGTCGCGGAACTGCTGCTCGGTAGCGTCCGGAATACGTCGCAGATCCTCGGTTTCCTGCGCACGCGCCCGTAGGGCCGGAATCATGTCACGCGCGCGGGTGACGAGCTTGCGCTCGGTGCTTTGCCGCGTCGCGGCAAGATCGCTGTCGCGCATCGCCATGGCTGCGTTTCCCCTGTCCGTATCGCGGGCATCTTCGCCCATCTTGTCGGATGAGGTTAGCGCGCGCCCATTCGTCTTTCAACAGGTTTCAAACATCTGTTTGATTGTTCACAGCGACCCGCGGCTTGGGCTCTACGGCTCGCTTGCGCGCCGCAGGCGGGAGGCCGAGCGCATCGACGAAGGCCCGCGCAAGGTGCGGAATCATCCCGGCCACCCGCGGCCGTGAATAGCTTCGCCACGAGAGCGAGCGCCAGAGCACGCGTTCGCTGGCGACGAAACCCAGCAGCAGGCTCGCGAGGGCGTGCACGCGCACGGCATGCTCCAGGGAAGACCTCTCGATGCCTCGCGCCTTGGCGACCAGGGCGCCGAGAGCCTCATAGAGGCGCGCGTAAAAACCGTTGTAAATACGAGGAAAGACGCCGGTCGGCAGCGCAAGCTCCAGCGCGATGATCGGGAGGCGGCGTTGCACGCCCGTGTCGCCCAGAACATGAATCGCCCAGTCCGAGACGAACTTCTCTGCAGCGGACCGAAGGTGCGCATCGTCGCGGGCGGCGCCAACCGCCGCGCTCAATGCGTCGAGCGAGGGACCGATCAGATCCGAAATATCCCGCACCAGCGACTCGACGATCGCGTGGTAGAGGCCCTCCTTGCCGCCGAAATGATAGTTGATGGCGCTGACATTCACGGCGGCGGCGTCCGTGATGTCCCGCACCGTCACGGCGCGATAGCCGAGGCGCCCGAACAGCTCGGTCGCCGTCTGCTGGATATGGGCGCGCGTCGCATTGCCGCCGTCTGTCGACTTGCGGCCCGACGACCCATGCGCGCTCGCGGCCTTGCCTGCCTTCCCCATACATTTTCATCCTGTTGCAAGCTCAAGCTGGCACCGTGCTTTTTCCATAAGCCGGCGTGTCGGCTTCTGTCTATCCGGCTCGCATGCTCTTGCACGCGTTCCTGCCCGGCCCCTATGATCTCGACATAAATAAGCAAGTCCAGGGAGGACGGCCCCGAAGGGTCGCGCAAATCGAACGTGATCGAACCGTTTCGCATCGACATTCATCATCATTTTTTGCCGCCTGAGCACATGCGGCGTGAAGCGGATCGCGTGAAGCAGGCGCACGCCATGCCGCGCGAGCGTCTGCTCTCCTGGACGCCGCAACGGGCGCTGGACGCGATGGATGCGAACGGCATCCGCATCGCCATCGCCTCGATCTCCACGCCCGGCGTGTGGTTCGGCGACGGCAGCGAAGCGCCTGCGCTCGCGCGCGCATGGAATGACTACGCGGCGCAACAGGTCATCCTGCGGCCAGACCGTTTCGGCTTCTTTGCGACGCTGCCCCTGCCCGACACCGACGCCACGCTGCGCGAGACGACCCGCGCGCTCGACGAACTCGGGGCAGACGGCCTCGCCCTGTTCACCAACTACGATGGCAAATACCTCGGCGACGAAAGTTTCGTCGAAACGCTCGCCGAATTCGACCGCCGTCGCGCGCTGATCTATGTGCACCCGACCGTGCCCGCCTACGGCCGCACGATCCCGGACCTGCTCCCGCAAGTCATCGAATTCGCTTTCGAGACGACCCGCGCCGTGGTGAGCCTGCTCGTCTCCGGCCGGATGGCGCAATTTCCAAACATCCGTTGGGTTTTCTCGCATTCGGGCGGCTGCATTCCCATGCTCGCAGGGCGGCTCGAACATATGCTCGAGCGTCCGCCCTTCGCCGAAAAGGTCCCGGGCGGCGCGCGCCAGTCTTTGCGGCAGATGCATTTCGATGTCGCCGGCGCGGGCTCGCCCGGCGCCATGAAGGCGCTCCGCCATCTCATGCCTGTCGAGCAGATCCTCTATGGATCGGACGCGCCGTTCGTCCCCGCAGAGCGAGGGCTGTCGGAACTGTCCGAGACGGCGTTCACGGATGCGGAACGCGACATGATCGAACGCAAGAACGCCGAGCGGCTCATTCCGCGACTGGCGACAAAGGGAGCTAGCGCATGTTGAAATCCGGGGCCCTTGCACTCGCCGCCGTCCTCGCTTGCGCTGCGGCGGCGCCTGCCGCGCAGGCCCAGGAGTTTTACAAAGGGCGCACGCTGACCTTCGTCATCGGCTTTGGCCCCGGCAATGGCTATGACACCTACTCGCGATCGGCCGCGCGCAGCATCGGAAAATATCTGCCCGGCAAGCCGAACGTCGTCGTGCAGAACATGCCCGGCGCCGGCAGCATCACGGCCGTCAATCACCTCGCCAACATCGCGCCAAGAGACGGCACGGTGCTGGGCATGGTCGATCAGGCCGCCAGCCTGACGCAGATGCTGGACCCCAAATCCATCAAGGCGGATGTGACGAAGTTCAACTGGATCGGTCGCATGACCGACAATGCGGCCGTGATCTTCGCCTGGCATACGGCGCCTGTTCAGAAGATCGAGGATGCATTCGACAAGGAGCTGATCATTGCAACGGCGGGCCAGAACTCGCGCATGCTGTCGGCGATGATGCGCAATCTGCTGGGCTTCCGCATGCGCGCGCTCAGCGGCTATGCAGGGCCGCAGGAATCCAACCTCGCCATGGAACGGGGCGAAGTCCACGCGCTGACGCAGCCCTGGTCCGTCCTGAAATTCGAAAAGCCGGAATGGCTCCGGGACGGCAAGATCAACATATTGGTTCAGGTCGGCGTGGACGGGCATCCCGAACTCGACGCCGTTCCGCTGCTGTCGAAATTCGCGCGTAACGACGAAGAGCGTCAGATCGTCGATTTCCTCGCAGGCAATTCGCGCATCGGCCGCGCCGTGACGTCGCCGCCCGGCCAGCCCGCGGAGCGCGTCGCCGACCTGCGTTCGGCCTTCATGCAGATGATGCGCGACGAGGATTTTTTGGCCGACATCCGCCGCGCCAATCTCGATCTCAATCCGATGTCCGGCGAAGACCTGCAGGCGCTCGTCCAGCGCACCGCCGACGTCTCGCCCGTGATTGTCGAGAAAGCCAAGAAGGTCGCGGAGTTCGACCGCTGAAGCTTGCGGACCCGAACGCGT
>JAQGKM010000313.1 GCA_028290125.1 Hyphomicrobiales bacterium
CGAGGTTGCGCGCAAAGCCCGCCGCAAAGGCGAGACGCGAGAGCTCGAAGCCGCGCGCCGCGATGAAGTTGAGACGCGCGTCGAACCCGTCGAGCACGTCCGAGAGATCGAGCTTCGTCGCCTTGGCAAGTTTGCGCAGCGCGGCCGAGGCGCTGTCGGGATCACCGCCGATGGCGAGGAAGCTTTCCAGCACGCTACGCTTTTCAGCCGAGAACCCGGCGGCGCCCTGCGCGCCGGCCTGTTCGAGATACCGTTCGGCGATCTCGTTGGCCGAGCGTCCGCCGACGGAGGAAATGCCGGCGATCGACAGCAGGTCCTGCACGAGCGCACGCGCGCCGGCGCGGTCGGCGCCCGCGAGCGCGGCGAGCACGCCCGAATGATCGGCGGAAGATGGTCCCGTCTCGCGATCGAGAATGGCGGCGAGCGGCTTGCCCAGCGCGTGGCCGCGACGGATGCGGCGCAGCCAGACCGGCGGCAGTTCGAGCGCATCGAGCAGGCGCGCAAACAGGCCCGCGTCGCCGATGCGCACGGAATATTTGCGTCCGGTCGCGCCTTCGGCGGCTTCGAGCGCCAGCGTCATCAGCTCGGCGTCGGCGGCCTCGCGGTCGAGGCGTCCGAAACTCTCGAGACCGGCCTGGTGAAACTCGGCCGGACCGCCAGTCCGGAAGCGGAACACTGGCCCGAGATAGGAATGAGAGGCGGCGCGGCCGGCGTCCGGCGAGGCGAGATAGGCCCGGCATACCGGGATCGTATATTCCGGCCGCAGGCAATATTCGGCGCCCGACGCGTCGGAGGTGAGGTAGATGCGGCCGCGGATATCCTCGCCCGCCTGGTCGAGGAAGACGGAGGCCGGCTGCAGGATCGGCGGTTCGGTACGGGGGAAGCCGGCGGCGATCAGATGCGCCAGGACGGCCTCACGCCGTCCCGCCGCCTCGACCTGCTCCGCCGCCTGTCCGATCCTGTTCACGTCCCAGATCCTCAATTTCCACAAAAATCGCCCCGCTTGTAGCAAGCGCAGGTTAAGGATGCGACGTGTTTTGGGGAAATAAGTGAACGGAGCGTGACGGGGCTCACTTGTGCCCCGACGCCTCCTCGCCACGCTTCACCGGTTCGCCGATGCCCAGCGGCTCGGCGTCGACCAGCACGAAGGCCATGCGGCAGACGTCCGGGCCCTTGTTGCGCCAGGCATGGTAGGTGCCGCGCTGGATCATCACGTCGCCCGGTCCCATCGTGACCTTGTCGTCGCCGTCGAGGTCCATCTCGATCTCGCCCGACAGGATGATGATGTAGTCGATGGTTTCGGTGCGGTGGCGGCGCGGGGTGTTGCCGGGCGGATATTCGGCGATCATGAAGCGGGTGCCCCGCTCCGGCGGGTAGGTCCCGAGCATCCGCGCGCCCATGTCCTCGGCGTCGTCGCCGACCGGCATCGCCGCCGGGGCGTCGTCCGTGCACCAGACCAGGGTCGAGTATTGTCCCGGCCGCGACGATTTGATGTTGGTGGCCGGCGCGTCGATCAGCACCTTGGCCACGCCATTGGAATCGTGGCCCGTGACGATGCGGCGAATGACCTGCGGCTTGCGCTCGTTCATGCTATGCCCTCCCTGTGCGTCGCCCGCTTGCGGGGCGATCGTCTGGAGCGCAGTGTCGCATGGCTGTCTCGCAGGGCGAAAGCCCCTGTTGAAGACGCGATCCTCAATTGACTTCGCCGCAGCTCTGCCCCTATAAGCGCGCCAGCGAATTCGGCACGCGCCGACGTCGTTCCTCTTTGCATGCCGCCCCGAGCGGTGAGGCGGATGGAATCGGCGGCTGCCTTGACCCATTTGGAAAGCCCAAAGGCCTGACGAAACAGGCGGCTGCGGCGTTCCCACTTAAACCGGAGCAGACCCGTGAAGCGGACTTACCAACCCTCCAAGATCGTGCGCAAGCGTCGCCACGGCTTCCGCAGCCGCATGGCAACCGTCGGCGGCCGTCGCGTCATCGCGGCCCGTCGCGCTCGCGGCCGCAAGCGCCTCTCGGCCTGATTTGGGCCTGCGCGGGTCTCGCGCAACGGGAGCCCGGCCCATGGACAACAAAGCCATGAACGGCCAAGCAGGCGACAGCCGAGACCTTGAGAATATTAGCCCGGCGGCGTCGCACACGCGCCGCGGGGTTGAGCCTGCGGCCTTCGCCCGGCTCAAGGAACGGTCCGAGTTTCTCGCCGTCGCCAAGGGGGCCCGCATGCACGAGCCCGCCTTCACGCTTCAGGCGATCGTCCGCAAGGCGGATGGTCCGGACCGGCGCTTCGGCCTCACCGTCACCAAGAAGACCGGCAATTCCGTCGTGCGCAACCGCATCCGGCGGCGGCTGCGCGAGGCGTTGCGCGTGTCCGGCCTTGCGCGCGACGAAGTGGCGGATGGCGCAGCCCATGATTATGTGATCGTTGCCCGGCGGGAGACGCTCGCGCGTCCGTTCGCCAGTCTGAAAGACGATGTCGCCCGCGCGGTGAAGCGCATCGACAGGCGGCTCGCCGCACAAACGGCCCCTCCCCGCAAGACCGCCGACTGATCCGACGACTTCCGTCCCAAGCATTCTCCAAAAAGAAGACACCAGGCCAAGACATGACCAGCGAACAAAAGAACCTTTTCCTCGCCATTGGCCTGTCGCTCGTCGTGCTGCTCGGGTGGAATTATTTCTACGGCGCGCCCAAGATGGATGCGGCGCGGCAGGCCTCCCAGTCGGCGACCCAGCAGTCGACGCAGGCCTCGCCGCCCAACGCCGTGACCGGCGCGTCGCCCGCCGCCAATCCTGAAAACCCCGGCCTCGCCACGACGCCCGGCGCGCCCGCCGAACCGGCGCAGATCCTGCGCACGCGCGAGCAGGCGCTCGCCCTCTCGCCGCGCATCGCCATCGACACGCCGGCGCTCACCGGCTCGATCGCCCTCCGGGGCGGCCGCGTCGACGACGTGTCGCTGAAGAACTATCGCGAGACGATCGACCCGAAGAGCCCGATGATCGTGCTGCTCTCGCCGCTCGGTTCGCAGAATCCCTATTACGCCGAGACTGGCTACGTCGGTGCGCCGGGCGCCAATGTCGCGCTGCCCAACGCCAATACGGTGTGGACCGCGAGCGCGCAGAAGCTGACGCCCGCGACGCCCGTCGAACTGACCTGGGACAACGGTCAGGGCCTCCTGTTCAAGCGCACGATCTCGATCGACGACCGCTACATGTTCTCGATCAAGGAGAGCGTCGAGAACAAGAGCGCGCAGGCCGCCTCGCTGTTTCCCTATGCGCTGATCTCGCGCCACGGCAAGCCGAAGACGGACGGCTACGCCGTGCTGCACGAAGGCCTGCTCGGCATCGTCGGCGACTCGCGCATCATCGAACTCACCTATGACGGCGTCGAGAAGGAAACCAAGTCGACCAAGCTCGTCGAGGGCACGGCCGGCTGGCTCGGCTTCACCGACAAATATTGGGCGACCGCGATCGTCCCGGCGCAGGACGAGCCCTTCAAGGGCCGCTTCTCGGCCAATGGCCCTGCGGGCGCCAACCGCATCTACCAGACCGATCTGCTCGAAGACGTCCACACGATCGCGCCCGGCGCCAGCGCCGACGTGACGACGACGCGCCTGTTCGCGGGCGCGAAGGAAATCCAGGCGATCGACGGTTATCAGGCGCAGTACGGCATCAAGAATTTCGACCTGATGATCGATTGGGGCTGGTTCTATTTCATCACCAAGCCGCTCTTCAAGCTGATCGACCTGATCTACAAATGGGTCGGCAATTTCGGCGTCGCGATCCTGATCGTCACGGTCATCGTGAAGGCCGTGTTCTTCCCGCTCGCCAATCGCTCCTATCTTTCGATGGCGAAGATGAAGGCCGCGCAGCCGGAGATGACGCTGATCCGCGAGCGCTTCGCCGACGACAAGCAGAAGCAGCAGCAGGAGCTGATGGAGCTCTACCGCCGCGAGAAGATCAATCCGGTGGCCGGCTGTCTTCCCGTCGTCGTGCAGATCCCGGTGTTCTTCGCGCTCTACAAGGTGATCTTCATCACGCTGGAAATGCGCCATGCGCCGTTCTTCGGCTGGATCCACGATCTTTCGGCGCCGGACCCGACGAACATCTTCAACCTGTTTGGCCTCATCCCGCTCGATCCGACGCAGTTGCCGATGATCGGCCACTTCCTCGCCATCGGCATCTGGCCGCTGGTCATGGGCGTGTCGATGTTCATCCAGATGAAGATGAATCCGGAGCCGACCGATCCGGTGCAGAAGACGATGTTCACCTGGATGCCCGTGCTGTTCACCTTCATGCTCGGCACCTTCCCGGCCGGCCTCGTCATCTACTGGACGTGGAACAACCTGCTCTCGGTGACGCCGCAATATTTCATCATGAAGCGCGCCGGCGTGAAGGTCGAACTCTGGGACAATCTCTCGGGGTTGCTCGGCGGCAAGAAGGCAGCGAGCTGACAGGCTCCCCGCGCGCGGACATGATCCGCGCGCGTCACGCAAAGGGACGATCATGAGCACGACCGATCCCGACGATCTGCACGAGCGCGGACGCAAGCTTTTCGCCGGCAATTGCGAATTCATCTGGGCCGCCGCCAAGATCGACGGCCTGCCGCCGATGGGGCCGACGGAAGTGGCATTCGCCGGACGCTCCAACGTCGGCAAGTCGTCGCTCCTCAATGCGCTGACGGGCCGCAAGGCGCTGGCGCGCACATCGAACACGCCCGGCCGCACGCAGCAGCTGAATTTCTTCACGGTGGGCGACCCCGGCTCCGAGCCGATGCGGCTCGTGGACATGCCGGGCTACGGTTTCGCCGCCGTGTCGAAGGAGAAGATCTCGACCTGGACGCAGCTGATGCACGCCTACCTGCGTGGCCGGGCCTCGCTGGCGCGCGTCTTCGTGCTCGTCGACGGCCGTCACGGCCTGAAGCCGCCCGACACGGAGATGTTCGACCTGCTGGACTCTTCAGCCATGTCCTACCAGGTCGTGCTGACCAAGAAGGACGAAGTGAAGAAGTCCGAAATCGAGGCCCGGCTCGACGGCGTCCGCGCCGGCCTCGCCAAACGCCCGGCCGCGCATCCCGACGTGCTGTTCACCTCGTCGGAAACCGGCGAAGGCATCGGCGAATTACGCGAGGGCATCGCGCGGCTGCTGAAAGAACGTGGCGTGACGTTCTAGCGTCGTCATTGCAAGGTAGCACCGTCATTGCGAGCGAAGCGAAGCAATCCATCTAGCGGCAGCCATGGATTGCCGCGTCGCTGCGCTCCTCGCAATGACGAGGCCCATGTTGAGAGTGCCCCATCAACCCGATACAAGGCGGGCGCACCTTCGCGATGAGGACGATGCGATGACCGAGACGCCCAAAGGCACCCCGCAGGAACAGGCCGCGATCCTGATGCAGGCGCTGCCGCACATGCTGCGCTACGACGAGACCATCATCGTCGTGAAATACGGCGGGCACGCCATGGGCGACGAAGAGGTCGCGCGCTCCTTCGCCAAGGACATGGTCCTGCTCGAGCAATCTGGTGTGAACCCGGTCGTGGTGCACGGCGGCGGACCGCAGATCGGCGCCATGCTGAAGAAGCTCGGCATCAAGTCGGAGTTCTCGTCAGGCCTGCGCATCACAGATCGCGAGACGGTCGAAGTGGTCGAGATGGTGCTGGCCGGTTCGATCAACAAGCAGATCGTCGGCTTCATCAACGCCGAGGGCGGCCGCGCCATCGGCCTGTGTGGCAAGGACGGCAACATGGTCCTGGCCCGCAAGGTGACAGACGCCGCGGTCGATCTCGGTTTCGTTGGCGAGCCCGAGAAGGTCGACGCCACGGTGCTCGAACAGGTGCTCGGCCGCGAACTGATCCCGGTGCTGGCGCCCATCGCCATGGGGGCCGACGGCGAGACCTACAATGTCAACGCCGACACGTTCGCCGGCGCCATCGCCGGCGCACTCGGCGCCAAGCGCCTGCTGTTCCTGACCGACGTGCCCGGCGTGCTCGACAAGGACCGGAACCTGATCAAGCAACTGAAAGTTAATGACATCCGTCGCCTGATAGCAGACGGCACAATCACCGGGGGGATGATTCCCAAGGTGGAGACATGCATTTATGCGCTCGAACAGGGCGTGGAAGGCGTCGTGATCCTCGACGGCAAGGCGCCGCATGCGGTGCTTGTCGAACTGCTGACGGACCACGGCGCGGGAACACTGATCACGAGGTAGAGCCATTTCAGGGAACGCCGACGGATTCGACCTGACTGCCCCCGAGGCCCGGCCTGCGCCGGAGCCCTCGGACGGGCGCAGGGAGCCCGAGACGCCGGCGCCCCTGCTGCCACCGGAAACGCGCGCGCGTTTCGCCCATGTCGATACGTGGGTGTTCGATCTCGACAACACGCTCTATCCGGCTGGCAGCGATCTCTGGCCGAAGATCGACGCGCGCATCACCGTGTTTCTCGCGCATATGTTCGGGCTCGACGGCCTGTCGTCGCGGGCGCTGCAGAAATATTATTACCAGCGCTATGGCACCACGCTGCGCGGACTGATGGCGGAGCACGAAATCTCGTCCGACGAGTTTCTGGAGTTCGTGCACGACATCGACCGCTCGTCGCTGTTGCCCAATCATACGCTGGCGGGCGCGATCACGTCGCTTCCGGGCCGCAAGCTGATCCTCACCAACGGCTCGCGCGAACACGCCCTGCGCACCGCTGAGAAACTCGGCATCGACCACATGTTCGAGGGCATCTTCGACATCGTCGCCGCGGACCTCGTGCCGAAGCCCGCAGCCGAAACCTACCAGCGCTTCTTTGACCGCCACGACGTCGATCCCGCACGCTCGGCCATGTTCGAGGACATCGCCCACAATCTCGCGGTCCCGCACGCGCGCGGCATGGCGACCGTTCTGGTGATCCCCAAGCCCGACGCCGTCTTCAACCGCGAACCTTGGGAGATGGCGGGCGCCAATGCCGCGCATGTGGAGTTCATCACCAACGACCTTGAAGCGTTCCTGACGGGGCTCGGCCACAAAGCTTGACCTTGGGTGACTCGCCCGCCCAGAATGGGCGGCTCCTCGCAGGATCGACTTGCGAAATGCACCTTTAAGGTTTATTTGTTTTGGAAAAGCTGAAGCCGTCTCACGATCTTGAGGCGTTCAAGAGAGCGTTCGCCAAAAACAGGTCAATGACGTTTGCGGCGTCAAGGACCGCGCTGTCGATCGGCTACAGAGAGGATGACGTGGCAGCACTGATTTGCACTCTCACGCGATCAGGCTTCGTGAAGTCCATGACAAGCAACGCCGACCACAAGCAATGGCAGGACGTCTACCACATTGATGACGGTATCCGGACGATTTACCTGAAGTTCACCGACCAGGTCATGACCGAGTTCATTTTGCTGTCGTTCAAGAGGAAATGAGCAATGCGCGATGAAGTCAGGTTTCCGCCGGGAGCGACCATGATCCATCCGGAAACCGGCGCCGTTCTTTCTCGCCGCCGCCGGTTTAAGACCGTCGAGTATATGGGCCTGAAGAGACTGATCGAGATCGAAGCGTTCTGGCCGGACGACGATGGCGACGGCGTATTGGTGGGCGGCGATCACGCGCCAATGGACGAGGCGCTCGACGAAATGAAAGCGGAACATGCCAAGCGCATTCGTGCGCTCTCGGTCAAGATTCGCAAGGCCGCCCGCCTCACGCAAAAAGAAGCCAGCCTCCTCCTCACCGGCTCGCCCAATTCCTTCTCCAAATACGAGCGAGGCGAGGCGCAGCCGAGCTGGCCGACCTTCCTGTTGTTGAAGCTTCTCGCCAGCGACCCCTCGCTGATCGACAAGATCAAGGCCGCTTGACGCGCGCGCCCGCGCGAAGGATACCTCGCGGCGACAATAGACCTGCGCCCGGGGAGCCCCATGTCCACCACCGATCTCGCCAAGACCATCGAAGCCGCCTTTGAGGACCGCAACAACATTGGTCCCTCCACCAAGGGCGCCGTGCGCGAGGCGGTGAACGAGGCGCTGAACCTGCTCGACAGCGGCGAGGCCCGCGTCGCCGAGAAGCTCGAAGGCAAGACCGGCCCGGAGGCTTGGGTCGTGCATCAATGGCTCAAGAAGGCCGTCCTTCTCTCGTTCCGCCTGAACGACATGGCGCCGATTTCGGGCGGCCCCGGCGGCGCGACCTGGTGGGACAAGGTGCCTTCCAAGTTCGATGGCTGGACCGCCGAGCAGCATGGCGCGGCGGGTTTCCGCTCGGTGCCGAACTGCATCGTGCGCCGCTCCGCCTATATCGCGCCCGGCGTCGTGCTGATGCCGTCCTTCGTGAATCTCGGCGCCTATGTCGACGCCAACACGATGGTCGACACCTGGGCCACCGTCGGCTCCTGCGCGCAGATCGGCAAGAACGTGCATCTCTCGGGCGGCGTCGGTATCGGCGGCGTGCTTGAGCCGCTGCAGGCCAATCCCACGATCATCGAAGACAATTGCTTCATCGGCGCGCGCTCGGAAGTCGTTGAAGGCGTGATCGTCGGCGAAGGCTCGGTGCTCTCCATGGGCGTCATCATTTCGTCCTCGACCAAGATCATCGACCGCGCG
>JAQGKM010000107.1 GCA_028290125.1 Hyphomicrobiales bacterium
TCCTTGACGCCCTGCGTATCGAGCACGCCGCGCAGGATGTGGTAGCGCACGCCGGGAAGATCCTTGACGCGGCCGCCGCGGATCATCACCACGGAATGTTCCTGCAGGTTATGCCCCTCGCCGGGGATGTAGCCGATGACTTCAAAGCCATTGGTCAGGCGCACCTTGGCGACCTTGCGAAGCGCCGAGTTCGGCTTCTTCGGGGTCGTGGTGTAGACGCGGGTGCACACGCCGCGCTTCTGCGGGCAGGCCTGCAAGTGGCGGGCCTTCTCGCGGTAAGTCTTCTGTTGCCGCGGCTTGCGGATCAACTGGCTGATCGTCGGCATCCTTCGCCCTTCTGAAAGCGAGCAATTGGACCAAATGGCGGAGAAGAAGGGCGATTCCATTTCGCCGTATCTTCTTTTCGCGGCCGTCCAGCCCACGCGGGGACGAACAGACGCGCAAAACGAAATCGCGCCTTCAGCTCACGGGGAGCTTTGGGCGCTGCGATCGCAGAGGACCACGGCCGGAGCCGCGATCATGCCTCAGATTCAGGGCCTTGAGCCCATATGACGTCTAAGTTTCGCATGTAAGGACAACAGCGTTTATGCCTCTTGGGTCTGGGACATGGCGTCCGTGGACATGAAGGCATACGGCCTGTTGAAGTGGGCGGAACATAGTCGCGGGTCCCTGCCCCGTCAACCCAGAAAAAAACGAAAAAAGCGGCTGATAAGACTCGGGTTTCGGGCGCGGGCAGATGGCCCGCGCAACCCTCCCGGCTGGCTTAATTCCCGGCCGGACGCGGGGCGACTTCTTCGATGATTATCAATAACTTAAGCATCTGGCAAAGATTAGTCGCGGCGCCCGGCACGCGGCGCGCATGCAGCCGGAACGGCGTCCGTCCCGCGCGCGGCAGGAGGATCGAGCCCGGCGCGTCGCCATCGCCGAGCGCCTCGCCGATCAGGCTCTGGATGGCGCAGGTCGATTCCCCGTCGCACCCGACGAGGTGATCGAACTCGAGCCGCAGGTCGGGGCCGAACAGTTCACGGGCGGGCTGGCCTGCATGCAGGACCATGCCCTGCGCGTCCACCATCACGGCGGCGACGCCGGCCAGCTCGAAGGCGTCCGCCATGCCGCGGGCATGAGCGCCCGCCAACAGCGGCTGCAGGGCGTCCAATTTCGGCTGCGCCTGCTCGGCAGAGCCGGCCTTGGCGCGCGTCTTTCCGCTCACCTTTTCGCGTGAGGTCGATGCCTGGAATGACATGTGATGCCCCCTGTTATGAATCGTGAACGCGCAAGGCCCGGCTTTGGTTTGCGGGCCTGGAAACTTTTTATTCACTTTTGATTCGCGCACGCGTGCACCTGATTTGTTTTGTTCAGCTGCAAGAGGGTCGATGGGGCGGCGGGCGGAAGTCGGGCTCGATCAGGGCGGCGGTGTGGCGCCTGTCAACTTGACCATTGGCCAATAGTTCGATATTTCCGGAAATATGGAAAAAAAACGCGCCATTCTCGCCCTTGCGGCGCTCGCCCAGACGACGCGGCTCGACGTCTTCCGAGCCCTCGTCGCGGCCGAGCCCACCGGCGTCGCGGCCGGCGACCTTGCGCGCCGCTTTGCAGTGCCGGCCAACACGCTCTCGGCCCATCTGAATGTCCTCGCGCATGCGGGGCTCGTGAAGGGCGAGCGCAAGGGGCGCTCGATCACCTATCGGGCGGAGCTGGCGCAGGTGCGCCTGCTGCTGGGCTTCATGCTGAAGGATTGCTGCGGCGGCAACCCGGACGCCTGCGGGCCGCTGCTCGACCAGATCGTCTGCTGTCCCGAAAAGGCCTGCCCGTCATGAGCCCTGCCCCGTTCAACGTCCTTTTTCTCTGCACCGGCAACACCGCGCGCTCTATCCTCGCAGAAGGTATCCTGCGCCGCGACGGCGCCGGGCGGTTCAACGCTTTTTCTGCCGGCAGCCAGCCCAAGGGCGTGGTCAACCCCGTCGCGCTTAAGACGCTCGCGGCGTACGGCTATCCCGACGCAGACTACCGCTCGAAATCGTGGGACGAATTCGCCGCGCCGGACGCGCCATGCATGGATTTCATCTTCACGGTCTGCGACTCGGCGGCCGGCGAGGCCTGCCCCTACTGGCCCGGGCATCCGATGACCGCGCATTGGGGCGTCGAGGATCCGGCAAGCGTCACCGGCAGCGACATCGAACGCGAGCGTGCTTTCAACGACGCCTTTCGATTTCTGCGCAACCGCATCCAGGCTTTCGTTGCGCTGCCACTCGACAGGCTCGACGCGCTGACCATGCGCAGCAAGTTGCAGGAGATCGGCAGGCAGGCCGGCGCAACGTCATGACCCTGCCCCTGCATCGGCGCGGTGTGTCGGAGGGCCTGGCGACCGCCCTGCTGCTCGCCACGATCGTCGGATCGGGCATCATGGGCGCACGGCTCGCCGGGGGGAACGTAGCCCTCGCGCTGTTGGGCAACACGATCCCGACGGGCGCCATGCTGGTCGTGCTGATCCTGATCTTCGGCCCCGTGTCGGGCGCGCACATGAATCCTGCCGTCAGCCTCGGCGCGGCGATACGCGGCGATCTCGCCTGGCGCGACTGGCCGGTCTACGCTTTCGCGCAGATCGTCGGGGCCGTGCTTGGGGTCTGGTGCGCGCACATCATGTTCGAACTGCCGGTACTGCAGCTGTCCGCCACGATGCGTAGCGGCGGCGCGCAGATGTTTTCGGAATTCATCGCAACCGGCGGGCTCGTGCTGACGATCCTCGGTTGCATCGCACGCGCGCCCGTCGCGACGCCCTACGCCGTCGGTCTCTACATCACGGCGGCCTACTGGTTTACGGCCTCGACATCCTTCGCCAATCCGGCGGTGACGATCGCGCGCGCGCTGTCCGACACGTTCGCCGGCATTGCACTCGGCGACGTGCCGGGCTTCATCGCCGCGCAGATTGCGGGCCTGCTCGCAGGGCTTGCAGCGGGCGCTTATCTCTGGCCGACGCGGACATAATAAACGCCGTCATTGCTAGCGAAGCGAAGCAATCCAGAAGCCGAGAGCGCGATCTCTGTCCGCATATGTCTCACGTCGTAAGTGCGTGACTCGATTGCTGCGCTCCGCACGCAATGGCGACAACAACAAAGGCCGCCCCGAAGGGCGGCCTTTCTCAGTTCAGAGCCTGCGCCGATTACTCGGCGGCGGCGGGCGGC
>JAQGKM010000341.1 GCA_028290125.1 Hyphomicrobiales bacterium
ACGCGCCAGTGCTTCGTCGGCTACCGCTGCGAGCGCGTCGACGACGACTTTCCGTTCTGATCTTTGACGATTGAAAGAAGCCCCGCAGGCCGGTCCTGCGGGGCAGGGGGTCAGAGCTGCGCCACGCGTGTGGACTTGCGCATGTTCGCCATGACCTTGCGGCCATAGGCCGTGCATCCCGCAACCGTGCCGCGGTTATAGGCAGAAGCTGCGGCGCAGGCCGAGCCGCCCGACAACGTGACCATCTTCTTGAGATAGCGAAGTCCGGCTTCGAGCCCGGTTCGGCAATCGTGGAGGTTGCCCTGCACACCGACTCCGCGGGCCGTGCCTTTGAGTACCTGCATGGCGCCCGCCGCGCTGGAGCGCGGATTGCGGGCGGCGCAATTATAGCCGCTCTCGATTTTCACGACGGCATGCGCCAGCGCGGGATCGACCCCGTGCGCCTCGGCCATGTTCGTCACCAGATTGTAGACGGAAGGTTCGACAACGCGGGCCTGCGCCAGGCCGGCGGGGAGCGTGCAGCCGAGCAAAACGGCCGCCGCGGTTATATGGATAGGCTTCAATCACACGACTCCTGCTGTACGAGCTGCCGAGAGTGTTGCGGTCAGCAAGGGATCGACTCATCACCTCGATCCATTGGCCCCGGACCTATTTCCAGTGCGCAAGACGGCCGGCGCGGTTTCAGCCCTTGCGAGGCTGAACTGTCCGGCTATATTTTCCTCCATTGACCGCCAGCCAAATGCTGCGGACGGCGCGCTGAGTAACGGCTTGTGCCCGATGGGTCAAATCTGTCGATCAAACCTGTGCAGATCTCATTGTTACCGGGGATCATCGCGTTCTGATCTTATTCTGATCACATTGAGCCGCCCCGGATCGGTCGCGTCTGCGCTGCAAATCATCGGTCGCGCGTGTTGGCGTGCGGGATCAAATGGGTTATGCGTCACACCATCGGGGTATAGCGCAGCCTGGTAGCGCACCTGCTTTGGGAGCAGGGGGTCGCAAGTTCGAATCTTGCTGCCCCGACCATCTTGCACATGACGGCCATCCCACTTGTCCGTCCCACTTGTCCGTCCCACTTGGCAGAATCCCGGCTTCAGGCTAGGAACGGCTGATCGCACAGCACTCTTGAGCATCGAGCGGGACTGACATGACGGCACGCATCTCTCGTCCGGCGAAAAGCGCCACCCAGTCCGGCTCGGCGCGCGCCAAGGCGTGGCTTCTGGAATATGCGCCCGCGGCGCGCAGCATCGAGCCGCTGATGGGCTGGACGAGCTCGACCGACACATCGAGCCAGGTCAAGCTGTGGTTCGCCACCCGCGAGGAGGCGGTCGCCTACGCCGAACGCGAGGGCATCGCCTATCGCGTGGAAGAGCCGAAGCCCACGACGCGCCGCGTCATGGCCTATTCCGACAATTTCAAAACCACCCGCATCGGCCAGTGGACGCACTGAGCGCGTCCCTGACATCCTCGGCCCCATAGCTCAGCTGGATAGAGCAGCCGCCTTCTAAGCGGCAGGTCGCAGGTTCGAGTCCTGCTGGGGTCGCCAGAACTTACCCTGAATCAGCGAAGGGCCCGGAGCGTGTCCGGACCCCTCGATGGACGGAGGGCGGCCTCCGTTCAGGCCTCCAGCAACTTCAAAATCGGGGCGATGTCGTCGACCTGTTCAAGATTGAGGAAGGCCTCGATCGCGCGCTCGACGTTGGCGGCCGGCAGGATGTCGCCGACGTTGCTGCGGAATTTTCCGAGGTAATCTTCGAGCGTCATCGGGTTGCGCACGGTGCCGCGGAAGTCGTCGATCCTGTGGTCGACCGTGCGGCCATCCTTCAGGTGGATCACGACGCGGCCCTGCGAGCGCAGGTAGTCGGTGGCTTCGGGGTCGGGCAGGGCGTTGACGACATCCGCCAGCGCGTTGATGCGCGGGTCGCGGATGGCTTCTTCCGAATAGGCGTATTTGTCCATCTTGCCGTGCACCAGCGCCTCCGCGATGGTGTGGTAGATGCTGATCCGGCCATGCCATGTCGTGAGCGGCCGGCGCTTCTTTTCAGCGGGATCGCACAGCGTCAGGAACGAGCGCTGCTTGATGAAGGCGTCGATCGAGGCGACGTCCTCGGGCTTGATGTCGTACTTGTGGCGCAGGATGATCGTCGCGGCGATGTGCGGCATGAGCGGATTGGCGACGGGGTAAAGCTTCGTCGCGATGTTTTCCGAAATCCAGTGTTGTCCAAGCTCCGTCGTCACGCGCTCGTAGTGGCGCTCGTCTTCCGTCTGGACCGAGGACCTGAACCAGCCGAAATTGCCCTCGAACACGGCCGTCGGCCCGGTGATGCCCATCTGCGCCAGCGCGGTGGCCCGGAAGGCGTTGGCGGCGGCGAGCCCGACGTGCAGGTTCTTGGTCGAAGTGCCGTCCTCGAAAGCCGCCGTCAGCGCCGTCGACATCGAGCCGGCATGGCCGAGCGCCGCCACGATGGTGGCCTCGTCGAGATCGCGCAGCTTCGACAGCGCGCAGACGCCGCCGAACACGCCGAACGAGCCGGTCGGGTGGATGCCGTAGTCGAACCAGTGGCGGTTGGTCACGATCGACAGGCGAATCATGATCTCGGTGGCGATCAGCGAGGCTTCGATCAGCTGGGCGCCGGTGATCTTGCGATGCTGGCTCTCGGGATAACAGACGGAAGCCGCAAGGCCGGTGGCGTGCATGGTGGTGGGCAGGTAGGTGTCGTCGAACTCCATCGCCGACGCCTGGATGCCATTCAGGAACGCCGCCGTGGTGAGGGACGTCGCGTTGCGCGATCCGACGGGATTGATCGATCCGCCGGATTCC
>JAQGKM010000382.1 GCA_028290125.1 Hyphomicrobiales bacterium
CGATCTGCTCGGCGCGCAGCATGAAGCGCGTCTCCTTCGTCAGCACGACATGGAAGGAGACGACGTCGGATTGCGCGAGCAGCGTCGCGTAATCGACGCGCTCGACATTGGCGAGCAGGAAGCGCGATGGCTCCGCATAGGGATCGTACGCAATCACGCGCACGCGCCAGGGCGCCAGCAATTGCGCGACGCGCATTGCAATGCGCCCCAGGCCGACGAGCCCGATGGTGATTCCGGCATAGCCGTCCGCGCGGGCGCCGAGAAACGTGGTGGCCATATGCGGCTCGCGCCACTTGCCCTCGCGCACCTCGCGGTCGCGCTGCACGATGCGCTTCAGCATGGCGAGGATCATCGCCATCGTGCTCTCGGCCACACCGAAGCAGTTCGACTCGGTGGGCGCATGGCACACCATGATGCCGAGTTCGGTGGCGGCGTCGGTGTCGATGTCGTCGACGCCCACCGTATATTTCGCGATGACGCGCAGCCGCTGCGCTTCTTCCATCACGCGCCGGGTGATCGGCGTGTGGCGGATGGAGGTGCCCATCAACGCCACCTTGTCGCGCGCGGCGGCGGCGAGGTCGCCCTCGAAATCGGTGCGCGGCGCCTGCCACGCTTTTTCGCCGAAGGAGAGCTCGAGGCCTGCGTTGCGCAGCGTGTCGAGAATGTCCTGCGGCTCCTCGCGCGGCGCGAAGATGAGAAGATTCGGATTGGACATGGACGCCTCCCAGCGCAAGGCCGGTCGTCCCGGCTCGTTTTTTTCAGGCTTCGAATGTGCGGGACGGGGCGGCTTGGGTCAAGACGCCGCCGTGGTTGCGCGGTCCCGCCCGGGCCGTTACCCTGACGACAGAAGGGCGAAAACGCCTTCACGTTTCGGGAGGAACACATGGTCGAAACACGGACCCGGCTCGAGATCGCGCCACTCACCCAGCACATCGGCGCCGAAATCCGCGGGGTCGACCTGCGCCAGCCGGTCGACGACACGACGCGCGACGCGATCTATCAGGCGTGGCTCGACCATCTCGTGATCATCTTCCCCGACCAGAAGCTCGAACAGGAAGACCTGCTGCGCGTATCGTCCTATTTCGGCGAGATTGGCGCCCTGCGGCGGCCGCCCAAATTCTTCCCGCCGGGGTTCAACCGGCTGCTGCCCAACATCATGCTCATCTCGAACATCCGCGAGAATGGCGAGCCGATCGGCGCGCTGCCGGATGGCGAGATGATGTTCCACCACGACATGATCCACGCCGAAATTCCGCACAACGGCACGTTCCTCTACTCGGTCGAGATCCCGACGCACGGCGGCGAGACCCTGTTCGCCAGCGGCTATGCGGCCTACGACACGCTCGACCCCGCGCTGAAGGCGAAGCTCGAGGGGCGCAACGGAATACACCATTACAATTACGGCTCGACCAAGAAGGGCGACGGCCACGGCACCGAGGCTTTCGGCGGCGCCGTGCATCCGATCTTCCGCACGCATGAAGAGACGCAGCGCAAGGCCGTCTATGTGAACCGCCTGATGACGATCGGCATCGAGGGCATGGCGGAAGACGAAGCCATGCCGCTGCTCGAGGCGGTGTTCGACCATGCCGAGAAGCCGGAGTTCGTCTACGAGCACAAATGGCGCCTCGGCGACCTGCTGCTGTGGGACAATCGCTGCTCGTCGCATGCGCGCGCCGACTTCCCGGCCGACCAGCGCCGCCTCATGCTGCGCACCACGATTCAGGGAACTGTGAAACCGTATTGATGTCCTTTCCCGAAAACACACAGGTCCTGATTGCGGGCGGCGGCCCGTGCGGTCTCATGCTCGCCAACGAACTCGGCCGCCGCGGCGTGTCGGTCGTCCTCTGCGACGAGAAGGAATCCACCGCGTTCAACCCGCAGGCCAACGCCACGCAGGCGCGGACCATGGAGCATTATCGGCGGCTGGGCTTTGCGAGCGAAATCCGCTCGGAAGGCCTGCCCGGCGAATATCCGACCGACATCGCTTACTTCACGCGCTACGCCGGCTATGAGCTCGCGCGCTTCAAGCTGCCGTCAGCCCGCGAAGCCGGCAATGTCGTGAAGACCCTTTCGGGCTCTTGGAGCGCGGCGGAGCTGCCGCATCGGGTGTCACAGAAGTTCGTCGAGACGGTGCTGCGCCGCCAGGCAGAAGCGCTGCCCGGCGTCAGCGTCAATTACGGCTGGCGGTTTGCGGGCTTCACGCAGGATGACAGCGGCGTCGCCGCCACCGTCGAGCGCGTGGCGACAGGCGAGCGCCGCGAGCTGCGCGGAGCCTATCTCGTCGGCGCCGATGGGCCGCGCTCGAAAGTGCGCGAGGCGCTCGGCTTCGGCTATGGCGGCGAGACCGGCGTCGTGCGCGACTTCATGGGCGGGCGGATGTGCGCGGTCTATCTGCGCGCGCCTGACTTCTACAACATCGTGCCGCATCCCGCGGCCTGGATGTACGTGACGTTCAACCACGATCGCCGCACCTTCATGGCCGCGGTGGACGGCAAGGGCGAATTCGCCTTCCACACGCAATTGCGTCCCGGCGAGGATGAGAGCGCGATCACCGACGATATGGCCAAGCGCATGTTCTGGCGCGCGGCCGGCGCCGAAATGCCGATCGAGATTCTGTCGCGCGGCACGTGGACCGCGGGCCATGCGCTGGTGTCGGACGGGTTCCAGAAGGGCCGCGTGTTCATCGGCGGCGACGCTGCGCATCTGTTCACGCCGGCGGGCGGGCTTGGCTACAACACCGCCATCGAGGACGCCGTCAATCTCGGCTGGAAACTCGCCGCCGTGCTGAAGGGCAGGGCGGCGCCGACGCTGCTCGACACCTACGAGGCCGAACGCCAGCCGCTCGCGCGACGCAACACGGCCTATGCGCGCGGCTTTG
>JAQGKM010000398.1 GCA_028290125.1 Hyphomicrobiales bacterium
GCGAGATTGGCACCGGGCAGAACCCAGGCGGAGGCGAAAGCCGTGTCGCCTTTGGCGAGCTCCGCGCGGACGAGATCCTTGATCTGTTCGATCAGGCGGTTGTGCTCGTCGTGGAAGACTTCGTGAATGGATGTCAGGCCGATGTTCTCGTTCGCGCGACCGTCGCCTGCCACGTAATGGGCGTCGAGCAATTCATTGTCGTAAAAGCCGGCTGCGGGCGGCGGCCCTCCGGCGATGCTGTCGGCGTCTGCCTGAAGCGCGTGGCCGAAATCGTCGTAGGGCGAGGCGCCATAGGCCATGTCGTTGATGAACGCATGCCCGATGCGCACCGCGCCTGTCGTGTCGACGGGCGCTCCCGGCGTTCCCGACACGAGGATGTTTCCTCCGCCCGGTCCCGTCTTGACGATCTGCGCGAAGCCATTAAGGGGGTCTGGTATGAAATTGCCATAGGCGTCGGCTGCAAGCAGCGGGACGTTGGTCACGTCCGCATCCGTCAACAGGATGCCGAGCTTGAGGGCGTTCGCCTTGATGTCCGCCCAGGTCGGTTCGCCCGTGGAGCCGTCGTCGCGCACATGTTCGAGCAGCCGACCGGTGGAATGCAGCTGGCCATCCGACCCCACCGCATATTCGCGCAAGAAGACCTGATGCGAGGGATTGGACGTGTAGGTCTGGTTCTGGTCGACGAAGGGCGTGACAAGGTTGGTGCCCGCATGGATGTCATCGGCGGTGCCGAGTTGACCGTCGGGTCCGGGCTGGTTCGTCGCCCGCGTGAGCACCATGAAATTCGTCGGCGAGCCCGGCACGTAAAGCGGATCGTCTGGCTGCAGCGGGATGAAAACGGTTCCGCTTCCGCCCTTGGCGATCAGGTCGAGGCCATGATCGAAAAACTGTCCGAACAACGTGAAGAGGCCGTTGAATGGCGCCGACAGGCCATTGTCGGGCGTGACATTGTTGATGAACAGGCTTCCGTTCTCGGTAGCGGTCGGAGTCGCCGGGTTGACGAGCACGTCGTCGGCCGTCCCGAGCACGCCGTCCGCGCCCGGAAGCCTGTTCTGATACCCCGTGCCGAGCTGTCCGTTGGCGATGGCGGCGGCCTGCACGGCGGCCGGATTGTTCGCGCTCTGGTCGGAAATGAGATTGCTGATCACCCGCGGGTCAGCGTCGAACACGAGACCGCTCGTGTCGGCATAGGTTTTCGAAGGACCGAAGGCTGTCGGATCCGGAGACTGGAAAATCGGGTCTGTAATGGTCGGGAAAGGCTGGTCCGCCGAGCCGTAGTTCGTCTGCCCGTCGACCACGCTGTTGTCGAGGCCGTCGACGCGTCTCAAGCCAAAAGACAGATGCGGGTTCACGGGATCCTGCCCGGACTCCGCAAGCTTTATCTGGGTGAGAATGAACTCGAGGTCACTGCGACTGAAATCAACCATGATCTGCCTACTCTCGCTTGCACAAACGCGACAGCCGAGGCCATGATTTCAGACGCGAGAAGGCCAACCAATGACCAAAGGTCTGTAAAACTGCGTGTTTCTCGCGCAAACGATCAGCCCTTGGTCCGAAGATTCGGCTTTTCGAGCCCGATAGTTAATCGGCAAGGTCCAGTGAACGAGGCAAACCTTGTGAGCGCAGGCGACAGGCGCGAGACGTTCGGGCAGCAAGGCTCGCCCGGGACCGAGGGCTTCGCGCTCCTGACGGTCGTCTGGGCGATTTCGCTCGTTTCGCTGTGCGCCACGATCTACATGAGCGCCGCGCGGACACGGTCCGTGGAGGCGTCCGCGGCAGCACTTCATGCAAGGGCCAACGCCGCGGCGCGAGCCGGCATGATGCTGGGCATAGCCGACCTTGTCGCAGCCTACCGCAATCCTGCCGTGCTGAACGATGATGCTGGCATCGGCTCGGGCCAATGTCAGATCGGCGGCGCCGACGTGGTGCGCTGGATGGCGACCAGCGAAAGCGGCCGCGTCGACCTCAACACCGCCAACGAAGAGCTGCTCGACGCGCTGCTTCGCGCGACGGCCGCGCCGGAGGACGACTGGGTGGCGGCTTCCAGCGCCATCCGGCGCTCGCGCGAGGCGATGAACGCCTTGTCGGATGACGGCAAGGCTCCGGCCTTCCGAAGCAGCGCCGACCTCGCGCGTTTGCCGGAGCTATCGCATGCGCAGTTCGAGCGCTTGCGCCCGTTCGTCACCGTTCACTCGGGACGTGCCGGCCTGCATCCGGGCAAGGCGAGCCCGGACCTCCTGACACGTCTCGTCGATCGCGCAGGCCGCGGAGCGTCGTCGTCCTTCTTTGTCGCCGACGTGCCGGGACACGTCTACCGTCTCGTCAGCGAAGCTGTCGTCGGCGCCGCCGTCGCCCAGCAACGGGCGATCGTGGAAATCAATCCGGACGGACCCGTCACCTTCGCCATCCGCGAATGGCGGGATGGCGTGGAGCCTGCCGAGCGTGCTTTCCCCAACCGCAGTGCGCCGGACTGCCGCGCGCTGCAGGCGCGCTGACCATGCGCTACGCAGCGTTCTCGATCCTCGCCATGCTTCTCGTCGCTGTAGCGATCATCGACATGCGGCGCATGATCATTCCCAACGCGCTCAACCTGGCAATCGCGATCACCGGCCTGGCGGCAAGTTACGCCACGGGCCTACCGGAGATGTGGTCGGCGCTCGCCGGCATGGCGGCCGGCGGTCTTCTGCTGGGTCTCGTCCGCCTTCAGTTCCGGCTGCGTCGGGGCTTTCATGGACTTGGTCTCGGCGACGTCAAGTTTGCCGCCGCCGCCGGAGCGTGGACGGGCCTCGAAGATCTGGCGCCAGCGCTGTTTTGCGGAAGCCTGTTCTGCCTGCTCTTCCTGCTCGCAAAGTGGAACCAAGGGGCGACGATCGACAGCAGCCAGAAGATACCTTTCGGCCCGTTTCTCGCGCTTGGCGCCGGGACGATCGCGGCGTGGCATGCGGTCGCCGCCGCGCCGCTGACAGAAACGCTGGCGACGATCCTCAGCGGGACGTGATGCGATAGGTGAGTTCCATCGTCTCGGCATGTGAGCCGATTTGCACATCGAGTTTTACGGCAGCGAGCCGGGGCAA
>JAQGKM010000408.1 GCA_028290125.1 Hyphomicrobiales bacterium
GCGACATGGGCAACATTGTCGTCGTCGCCGGCGACACGGGCGCGATCGAGCTCGGCATGGGCGGGTTCAATTCGCGCCAGGCCGTGATGGCAGGTTCCTCCGCACACGCCGCCGCTCTCAAGATCCGCAAGAAGATCCTGCTGGTCGCCAGCCAGATGTTGAATGTCGGCGAGCAGGCGCTGGAGATCGAAGGCCGCGTCGTGCGCCTGAAGGGCGGCGGCGCGCAGGTCGAGCTCGCCGAAATCGCCAAGGCGGTCGCAGGCCTGCCGGGCTATTACATTCCCGGCAATGTCGAGCCCGGCCTGCAGGCGACCGAGCATGTCATCATCAACGACATGACCTACGCGAACGGCAGCTGCGCGGTCGAGGTCGACGTCGATGTCGAGACCGGCCTCGTGAAGGTCACGCGCGTCGTCTTCGCGCATGATTGCGGGAAGATGCTTCATCCCAAGATCGTCGAAGGCCAGATCATCGGCGGCATCGCACATGGGCTCGGCAACGCTCTGTTCGAGTGGATGGCCTATGACGAGAACGCGCAGCCGGTGTCCAACACGCTCGCCGAATATCTGCTCATCACCTCCACGGAAATGCCGCCGCCGGTGGAATTCGTGCATCTGGAATCGCCGTCGCCCCTGAACGAACTCGGCATCAAGGGCGTGGGCGAATCCGGCGTCATTCCGATGACCGCCGCCGTCGCCTCCGCGATCGAGGATGCGCTGGCGCCTTTCAACGTCACCATCACCAAAGTCCCGCTGTCGCCGCCCGACATCATCGCACTGATCGACGCCGCCTCGCGGACAGGAGCCTGACCATGGACCGCATCACGATCCGGAAGCCCGACGACTGGCACTTGCATGTGCGCGACAACGACATGCTGCGCGCGGCTCTGCCGCACACGGCCCGAAACTTCGGGCGCGCGATCCTGATGCCAAACCTCGTGCCGCCGGTCTGCACGAGCGCGGACGCGAGCGCCTATCGCGCACGCGCCATGGCGGTTCTGCCGGAGGGCTCGACCTTCAAGCCGCTGATGACTTGCTATCTCACCGACGCGACCGATCCGGACGACGTCGAGCGCGGCTTCAAGGATGGCGTCTTCACCGGCGTGAAACTTTATCCCGCGAACGCGACCACCAATTCCGCCGCCGGCGTGACCGACTACAAGAAGATCGAGCGTGTGCTCGCGCGCATGGAAAAGATCGGCATGCGGTTCCTCATGCATGCCGAGGAAGTCGATCCCGCTGTCGACGTGTTCGATCGCGAGGCGGTGTTTCTCGAGCGGCGCCTCACGCCCTGGCTGAAAAGCTTCCCGGGCCTGAAGTTCATCGTCGAGCATTTGTCGTCGAAGATAGGCGTCGATTTCGTGCGCGCGCACGCGCCGCAGGTAGGCTCGTCGATCACGCCTTATCATCTCCAGCTCAACCGCACCGACTGGCTCGGCTGGGGCAATCGCCCCTACATGTATTGCATGCCCGTCATCAAGACCGAGGCCGACCGGCTCGCGTTGCGCAACGCCGCGACATCGGGCGACGCCTGCTTCTTCCTCGGCACCGATTCCGCCCCGCATTCCATGGCGAAGAAGCTCGCGGTCGTGGGCGCGGCGGGTCTGTTCAATGCGCCGGTCGCCATCGAGACTTACGCGCAGGTGTTCGACGAAGAAGGCAAGCTCGAAAACCTCGAGGCCTTCGCCTCGCTCAACGGCCCGCGCCACTACAACATGGCGCCCAACGACGAGACCATCACGCTGGCGCGCGAAAGCTGGGTTGCGCCTGAGGAAATGAAGGTCGAGGGTCCGGAAGAGCGCGCGCTGATCTATCGCGGCGGCGAAACCATTCCGTGGAAAGTGGTGGGCTGAACATGCCGGTCGCCAAGCCCCTTCATCATCTCGGATTGGCGGAGGCCGCGCGGCTCATCGCGTCGGGCGCCATCACGTCCGAGGCGCTGGTCGCCGCGTTCCTTGCGCGCGTCGCCGAGCGCGAGGGGCAGGTGAAGGCGTGGTCGTTCATCGATCCGCAAGCGGCGCTGGCGCAGGCGCGCGCTTGCGACGCCACAGCGCCGAAGGGTCCGCTGCATGGCGTGCCGATCGCCGTGAAGGATGTGATCGACACGTTCGACATGCCGACCGAAATGGGCTCGCCGATCTACGCCGGACACCGCCCCGCGCAGGACGCCGCCTGCGTCGCGCTGGCGCGCATGGCGGGTGCGGTGATCATGGGCAAGACGGTGACGTGCGAATTCGCCGGCATGGCGCCGGGCGCCACCACCAATCCGCATGATCCCGCGCGCACGCCGGGCGGCTCGTCGAGCGGCTCGGGCGCGGCTGTCGCGGACTTCATGACGCCGCTCGCCTTCGGCACGCAGACCGGCGGTTCGGTCTTGCGGCCCGCCGCCTTCTGCGGCGTCATCGGCTACAAGCCGACATACGGAACCTTCAATCGCGCAGGCCTGAAATTCGCCGCCGAAAGCATCGACACGATCGGGCTGATCGCACGCGATGTCGAGGACATGGCGCTGATGTCGTCGGTTCTCACCGGCGCGCCCTTCACGGCGCCGGCTGCGCCGCAGCAGCCTTTGCGGATCGGCGTTTGCCAGACCTATCTCTGGGCGAAGGCCGAACCCTCGGCGCGCATCGCCCTGCAGCGGGCCGCCGACGCCGCGCACGACGCCGGCGCGGACGTGCGCGCCTATGACATGCCTGCGCATTTCTCCACGCTCACGGAGACGCGCGAGATCTTCAACAACGTCGAGCGCGCGCGCTCGCTGCCATTCGAGTGGATGCATCACCGTGCGCAGATCAGCGCCGTGCTGTCGCGGTCGATCGAGACCGGGTTTGCGACCAGCCAGGCCGATTACATCGCAGCAAAGCGCTTCGTGGAGCGCTGCCGCATCGAGGTGGATGCGATTTTTGAAGAGTTCGACATCCTGCTGACGCCCGCCGCCAATGGCGAGGCGCCGGTGGGCCTGCATTACGCTGGCGATCCCAGCTTTCAGGGGCTCTGGACGCTTCTGCACACGCCCACCATCGCGATCCCCGCAGGCAAGGGCGACAGCGGCATGCCGGTCGGCGTGCAACTGATCGCGCGCCGCTACGACGATTCAAGGCTGCTCGATGCAGCGCATTGGCTGATCGCCCACGCGGGCGTCGCCGCGACCATGGTTTGAGGAGAGACCGGCTTGATCATTTCGAACTCCTTCGAGATCCCGCTGCCGCCCGAAGAGGCGTGGCCGCTGTTGATGGACGTGCCGCGCATCGCCCCGTGCCTGCCCGGCGCCGAACTGCTCGAAGCGCTGCCCGACAACGCCTACAAGGGAAAAGTCTCCGTGCGCCTCGGTCCGGTTTCGCTTTCCTTCACCGGCACGGCGAAATTCGAGGAGATGGATCCGGTGGCGCGCACCGCGCGGTTGAAGGCGCAGGGCGCCGACCAGAAGGGCCGCGGCAGCGCGGCGGCGAAGGTCGTCTTTGCGCTCGTGCCGGTTGACGCGGGCACGCGGGTCAATGTCGAGACCGACCTCAACCTGTCGGGCGCGGTGGCGCAATATGGCCGCGCCGCAGGCATGTTGCAGGAGGTCGCGCAGCAAATCATCGGCCAGTTCGCGCGCAACCTGCAGAATGTTTTACAGGCGCAGCAGCCGGTCGCGGCGGTCGCCGACGAGGCCGCCCCGGTGCAGCCTCCGCCGGTTGCGCCGGTGACGCCGACCGTGCCCGTGACGCCTGCGGTCGCCACGCCCATCGGCGGCTTCGGACTGATCTATCGCGTGTTGCTGAATTCGGTGCTCGGTCTCTTCAAACGGAAATAAGGCGGCTGCCGCCGCGGACGCAAGGCAAGGCTTTTCGATGTTCAACACGGTCCTGACGAGCCTGAGCGCGACGCAGATGAAGGCCTTTTACGAGGCTGGATATTGGCGCGACGACACGATCTATGCGCTCGCCGCCAAGTGGGCGAAGGAGCGTCCGGATGCCTTCGTCCTGCGTGACCGGCTGCGCCGCGTCACCTACGCGCAACTCGTCGACGCTGCGGATCGTCTCGCGGGCGCGCTGCAGGCGCAGGGCGTCAAGCCGGGCGAGCGTGTGGCCGCCTGGTTGCCGAGCCGCTTCGAGACCGCCGTCACGCTGCTGGCCTGCTCGCGCAACGGATATGTCTGCTGCCCGTCGCTGCATCGCGACCACACGGTCGGCGACATTGTGGAACTGCTCGAGCGCATGAAGGCGCGCGCGCTGATCACCGAGAGTGGTTACGGCGCGGACGCGCACCGGCACGACATCTTCGTGCGCGCCAATGAGGTCGCGAGCCTGAAATGCGTGCTGCGCGTCGAGCCGCTCACCGAGGCGACTGCGGCTGAACCTCTGTTCGCATCGGCGGGAAGCGGCGAGTCGATCGAGCGTAGCGACGCCAACAGCATCGTCTATCTCGCCTTCACGTCGGGCACGACGGGCGCCCCGAAGGGCGTCATGCATTCCGACAACACGCTGCTCGCCAATGCGCGCGCGATCTCGCATGACTGGAGCATCGGCGCGGACTCGGTCGTCTATTCCATGTCGCCGCTCAGTCACAATCTCGGCCTCGGCGC
>JAQGKM010000114.1 GCA_028290125.1 Hyphomicrobiales bacterium
GTCGATTCATACGGCAGTTCGTCGTGCAGGCGCTCGAACAGTTTCTCACGCGTGATTTCGGCGGCGAGCGAGCGCAGCGGCGCATCCGAGACCTGATCTTCCGGGTAGAGCCAGGGACCTGGCTGCATCATCGGCGCAAGCGTCTCGCGCATCTTCTGCAGGCCATGGCCCTTCAGCGCCGAGATCATGAAGGTGTCGGTGAACTGCACCTTTTCGTTCAGGTCGGCGGCGAGCTTCAGCAGGCGCGGAACGTCGATGGAATCGATCTTGTTCAGCACCAGCACTTTCTTTGAGCCGACCTGCGCCAGCTTCTTGAGAATGTTCTGGACCTCGTCCGTGACGCCCTTCTTGACGTCGATCAAGAGCGCGATCACGTCGGCGTCGCCGGCGCCACCCCAGGCCGAGGTCACCATGGCCCGGTCGAGCCGGCGTTTCGGGGCGAAGATGCCGGGCGTGTCGACGAAGATGATCTGCGACTGGCCTTCGATCGCGATGCCGCGCACCAGCGAGCGCGTCGTCTGCACCTTGCGCGACACGATCGTCACCTTGGCGCCGACGAGCGCATTCATCAGCGTCGACTTGCCGGCGTTCGGCGCTCCGATGAGCGCGACGAAGCCGCAGCGCGTGTCGATGGTGTCGTTCATGTTTCAGCCTGAGCTTTGTCGCCGGCCCAAACGCCCTCACGGATGAGAAACGCCTGTGCGGCGGATTGTTCCGCGATACGCTTGGAAGAGCCCTTGCCCTCGGCGCCGTCCATGTCTTCGATCTCGACAGATATCACGAACACCGGCGCGTGCGGCGGTCCCGAGCGCCCGACTTCCCGGTAGACCGGCGTCGGCTTGCCGCGCGCCTGCGCCCATTCCTGCAACGCCGTCTTCGGATCCCGCAAGGGCCGCCGCGGCGCGTGCATGCGCGGCGTCCATGCCCGCTCCACGATGCCGCGTGCAGCGTCGAAACCGGCGTCGAGAAAGGCCGCGCCGATCAAGGCTTCGCAGATATCGCCCAGAATGGCGGTCTTTTTACGTCCGCCCGTCTGGGCTTCGCCGTCGCCGAGCCGGATATGCGGGCCGACGCCCCATTCGATCGCGACTTCAGCGCAGCTTTCCTTGCGCACGAGATCCGCGAGGCGGCGCGACAGCTCGCCTTCGGCTGCATCGGGAAAGGCGCGGTAGAGCATGTCGGAGACGGCGAGGCCGAGCACGCGGTCGCCGAGGAATTCCAGCCGCTGGTAGGTGTCGCCGCGCGTCACCTCGGACGAAGAGGCGCTGACATGCGTGAGCGCGCGCGCGAGCAGTTTCGGGTCGGAATAGTCATGGCCGATCGCCGCCTCGAGGGCGGAGATCGGCGGCTTGACGAGACGGGCCATCAACGCACCGGCTGGAACAACCGGCTCCAGCGAACGGTCCACGGCCACTTCCAGAACTGCCAGGCGGCCTCGCCCTCGTCGACCGAGAAGAAGATCACCTCGGCGCGGCCGACGAAATTCTCGAACGGCACGAAGCCGACGCCGCCCTCTTCCGGCCCGACGCGCGAATCCGTGGAATTGTCGCGGTTGTCGCCCATCATGAAGTAATGGCCGGCGGGCACTTCGAAGACCTTGGTGTTGTCGTAATAGCCGGTGTCGCCGTCGCGCTCGATCACGAGGTGCGAGACGCCGCCAGGCAATGTTTCCTTGTAGGTCGCGACCGGCACGTCGCGCCCGAAGGCGTCGCGCGTGACGATCTTCACGGCGGGCTCGCGCACGGCCATCTGGCCGTTGATCAGCAGGCGGCCCTGCACCATCTGCACGCGATCGCCCGGCAGGCCGATGACACGCTTGATGTAGTCGGTCGAGCCGTCGCGGGGCAGCTTGAACACCGCGATGTCGCCGCGCTTGGGCTCGGAGCCCATGATGCGGCCCGAGAACACAGGCGGCGCGAAAGGCAGCGAGAACTTGGAATAGCCGTAGCTGTATTTCGACACGAACAGATAATCGCCAATCAGCAACGTCGGGATCAGCGAGCCGGACGGGCGGTTGAACGGCTGGACCAGCACGGTGCGCACGACCAGCGCGATCAGAAGCGCCTGGACGACGACCTTGATGGTCTCGCCAATGCCACCCTCCTGGGACTTGGTGGCCTTCTTGCTGTTCAAGCCGACAGGCTCGCTCATGGGATCACTCATCTTTGGCGACTCAAGCGCCCGCCGGGGCGCAACGCCCCTCAAGGTTGGCAGCTATAGCGACTGCGCTTCGCAGAGGGAAGTGCGGCGCAGCGTCTAACCTCGTCATTGCGAGAAGCGAAGCGACGTGGCAATCCATCTTTGGTTCAGCGAAACCCACGGTCTCCACCGCACCCGGGCGTCGCGTCGGCAGGCCTAGCCGCCGGCGTCAGGCGCCCGACGATGGATAGCCGCGTCGCCTTCGGCTCCTCGCAATGACGCGGCTAAGGCCTCGCCTCGATGATCACATGCGCCATCGCCAGCGGGTATTCGTCCGTGATCGTCAGGTGGATGACCGCCTCGCACCCCGCCGGGGTCAGCTCGGCGAGCCGGCGCGCGGCGCCGCCCGTCAGCTTCATGGTGGGCTGGCCGCTGGGCAGGTTCACCACGCCCATGTCGCGCCAGAAGACGCCCCGCCGCAGGCCGGTGCCGAGCGCCTTGGAGCAGGCCTCCTTGGCGGCGAAACGCTTGGCATAGGAGGCGGCGCGCTGGGCCCGGCGCTCCGACTTCGCCTGTTCGACCGGCGTGAAGCACCTCGACACGAACCTCGCGCCATGACGGTCGAGCACGCGCTCGATCCGGCGGATGTCGCAGAGATCGGAGCCCATGCCCAGGATCATCGTCTCAGGCTCCCGCCCTGCCCTCGTCCATGGCGGCGCGCATGGCGGCGATGGCTTTCGGCAGGCCGACGAACAAAGCCTCGCCCATCAGGAAATGCCCGATGTTCAGTTCGACCACCTGCGGCAGCGCCGCTATGATGCGCGCGGTCTCGTAATCGAGCCCGTGTCCGGCATGGCATTCGATGCCGAGTTCGGCCGCGCGGGCTGCGGCGATCTGGATGCGCTCGAACTCGCGCGGCGCGGAGTCGGACCCTTCGGTCACTGCCTCGCACCAAGCGCCGGTGTGGAGTTCGACCACCGGCGCGCCGATGGACTTCGCAGCGTCCAGCGCGTCGGGCGACGGCTCGATGAACAGCGATACCCGGATGCCCGCCGCCTTCAGCCGCGCGGTCGCGTCGCGGATGTGGTCGTGACCGCCGATCACGTCGAGGCCGCCCTCGGTGGTGCGCTCGGTGCGCTTCTCGGGCACCAGGCAGGCGGCATGCGGCGAGGTGGCGAGCGCAATGCCGACCATCTCCTCCGTCGCCGCCATTTCGAAATTCAGCGGCCTGGAAATCGACGCCATCAGGCGGCGAATGTCCTCGTCGCGGATGTGGCGGCGGTCTTCGCGCAGATGCGCGGTGATGCCGTCGGCGCCCGCCTCGATGGCGAGCAGCGCGCCGCGCACCGGGTCCGGCAAGGCGCCGCCACGCGCATTGCGCACGGTCGCGATGTGATCGATGTTGACGCCCAGACGCAGCCGCGGCGCGCTCATGTCATGACGCCTTCAGGCCGCGGCTGCCGGGCTTCACCGGCGGCAGGGCTGCAAGTTCCGGCGGCAGATCGTCGGGCGAATAATTCGGAATATCCATGGTGGCGAGCGCCACGACCGGCACGCCGACCTCGGCGCGGCCCCCCGAACGGTCGATCAGGCAGGCGGCGGCGACGACCTTTGCCCCGCCGGTCAGGTGCTCCTGCAGCGAGTCCAGCGTCTCGCGCACCGACAGGCCCGTGGTGACAATGTCCTCGACGGTCACGACCTTTGCGCCCGGCTCGATCTCGAAGCCGCGACGGAGCGCAAACTTGCCGTTCTCGCGCTCGACGAAGATTGCCTTGGCGCCCAGATGCCGCGCAGTTTCATAGCCCGGCACGATTCCGCCCACGGCCGGCGACACGACGACATCGATCTTGCCGAACTGCGCCTCGATCTTTTCAGCCAGAGCCTTGCACAGCCGCTCGGTGCGCTTCGGGTCCTGGAAGACGAACATCTTCTGCAGGAAGACGGGGCTGCGCAGGCCCGACGTCAGGATAAAATGCCCCTGCAGCAGAGCGCCGGCTGCCCGGAATTCGTCCAGAACCTCATTCTCGGTCATGCGTCCAGCCCCTCGTTATGGCGGGTGTTTTAGGGCGGCTTGAGGCACGGCACAAGGTCGGTCGCTTCCTTCCCCCTTGTGGGGAGGGCGACTCGCCGAAGGCGAGCGGGGTGGGGGTCGACGCATCTCACCGCGATGAACACCCGAAGATGGATTGCCGCGTCGCTGCGCTCCTCGCAATGACGAGGAAAGCCCCCCTACTCCGCCGCCTCCGCCAGAAACGCGCCCGACTGCGTCTGCACGAGCCGCCGGTAAAGCCCGCCCTCGCGGCGCATCAGTTCCGCGTGGGTGCCGTCTTCCGCCACCCGGCCCTTGTCGAACACCAGGATCCTGTCCAGCCGCTGCACGGTCGAGAGCCGGTGCGCGATCACGATGGTGGTGCGGCCTGAAGCGAGCCGGTCCATCGCCTCGCGGATGTAGGTCTCCGACACGCTGTCGAGGCTCGACGTCGCCTCGTCGAGGATGAGGATCGGCGTTGCCGCCAGAATGGCCCGCGCGATGGCGACGCGCTGGCGTTCGCCGCCCGACAGTTTTACCCCGCGCTCGCCGACCAGCGTCGCGTAGCCCTTCGGCAGCTCGCGCACGAATTCGTCCACATGGGCGAGCTTCGCCGCCTCGACGATCTCGCGCTCGCTCGCGCCGGGCCGGCCGTAGGCGATGTTCTCGCCGATCGAACGGTGAAACAACACCGGGTCCTGCGGCACGAGGCCGACCGCCTCGCGCAACGAGGCCTGCGTGACCTCCGCAATGTCCTGCCCGTCGATCACGATGCGCCCGCCTTCGAGATCGTAGAGCCGCTGCACGAGCTTCACGAAAGTCGATTTTCCGGCGCCAGACTGGCCGACAAGCCCGACCCTCTGCCCCGCCGGGATCTGCAGCGAGAAATCCGAATAGAGCGGCTCGCGCGCGCCCTTGTAGCGGAAGGTGACATGCTCGAACGCCAGCGCGCCCTGGCTGACGGCGAGCGTGGCGGCGCCGGGAACGTCCGCGACCTGCAGGTCCGCGGTCCGGAAGTCCAGCACGTCGTCCATGTCGTTGATGGTGCGCTGGAGCGCGCGCACATGTTGCGCGATGTCGCGCAGATAGCCGGTGATGAGGAATTGCGTGGCGATCAGCGAGGTGATGTCGCCGGGCGTCGCGCGGCCCTGCGTCCACAGCCAGAGGCCCGTGCCGAGCATGCCGATCTGCAGGATGATGAGCAGGAACGCCTGCACGAGTCCCGACACCGCGCTGCGATCCCACGAGCGCACAGCGCGCCATTCCCAGTTGCTGGCGACATCGGCAAATTGCGCGTCCTCCCGGCCCTCGGCGGCGAAGCTTTTCACCACCGCATTGCCGGTGATGGAATCGGCGAGCACGCCGCTCATCTTCGAATCCCACTCGCGCGCTTCGACATTGGCGGGGCGGATCCAGTAGACGGCGAGCGTCACCACCACGATGAGAAACACGAGGATCGACACGCCCACGACCAGCCCGAGGATCGGCCAGCGGAAGGCGAAGACGGCGGTCACGCCCGTGACCACGACGAAGGCCGGCACGAGGCCGAACATCAGTGTGTCGGTGAAGGTGTCGAAGGCCGTCATGCCGCGCGTGATCTTGCGCACCGTCGCGCCCGCGAAGGAATTGGCGTGCCAGTCGGAGGAGAACCGCTGCACCTTGGCGAAGGCGTCGCGCCCGATGGTGGTGATGGCCCGCGCGCTGAGCCGGTTCAGCACGAAGGTGACGACCTGCCGCGACACCTGGAACAAAGCGCCGAGCGCCACGAACAGCGCCAGCGCATGGATCGCAGGCCACGGATTTTCCGGAACGCCGGACGCAATGGCGTCCACCAGCCAGCCCGACGCGACCGGGATCGACACATCGACCAGCGTGGAGGCGATGCGCACGCCAAGCAGCGTGCCGAACAATTTTGGGGAGAGCAGCCAGTAATGCGTCACAAAGGGCAGGACGCGCGCAACCTTGGCCTTGTTTCCGGGCTTCTTCATGAGCCGGTTATGGCGCGCCGGGGGGTGCGGGGCAATGGGGGCGAACACACACCCTTGGCCGTCATTGCGAGCGGAGCGAAGCAATCCAGGCACGCATGGCGGAACGTGTGCGCCGCCGTTGCAGCCTGTCCTGCCGCCTCCCGTGATCTGGATTGCTTCGCTCCGCTCGCAATGACGGCGGCAACCCCCGCCCGCCCCGCGCATTCCTCCTGCCCCAACCGGAGGCCGCCCGCATGCGCACCATTCTCCTTGCCGCCATCCTCGCCGGCGTCGCCCTGCCCGCTCACGCCCAGCTCGACTCGGTCCCCGAGCGCACGCGCGACTGGGCGCAGAAGCAGGTGGAGAATTTCGTCGCCATCTGGTCGCGCGACGAGGACGTGAACGCGCAGTCGGTCGAGCGCCTCTATGCGCCGCGCGCGGTCTATTACGGAAAAAGCATGTCGCGGGCGGCGATCCTCGCCGACAAGCGCGCCTATATCGCGCGCTGGCCGCAGCGGCGTTACGAGATCGTGCCGGGCTCGGTTGACGTCTCCTGCACGGCGGGCAATGCAATGTGCAAGGCCACCGGCACGCTGCGCTGGACGCGCGCCGACCGGACGGGCCGCGAGGTGCGTGGCGCCTCGCGCATGTCGTTCCTGGTGTCGCGCGAAAGCGGCGGCAAGATCGTGCGCGAGAGCG
>JAQGKM010000124.1 GCA_028290125.1 Hyphomicrobiales bacterium
CCGGTCAGTACGACGAGCCGGCGCTCACGGTCCACTGGCGCGCCGAGGGCCGGCACGAATACACCGTCCTCGCCTTCATCCCCGGTTCTCGTCCGCTGGATCTGTTCGAACCCGCTCGCAAGAGCCGCGGCAAACTCTACGTCCGTCGTGTTCTGATCACGCAGGATGCGGACCTGCTGCCAGCCTGGCTTCGCTTCGTGCGCATCGTCGTCGACTCGAGCGACCTGCCGCTGAACGTCTCGCGCGAGATGATCCAGGAAAGCCCGATCCTCGCGGCGATCCGCAAGGGCGTCGTCAACCGCATCCTGCAAGAACTGACAAAGCTTTCCGAAAACGACGCCGAGGCGTTCCAGAAGGTCTGGAGCCATTTCGGATCGGTGCTGAAAGAGGGTCTTTACGAGGATCCCGAACGCCGAGACGCCCTCTACAAGATTGCGCGTTTCGCCACCTCGACGCAGCCTGAACAGGTCCGCACGCTCGCCGACTATGTGGCGAACCTGCGCCCGAACCAGACCGCCATCTGGTACATCGCCGGCGACGACGCCAAGCGGATGGCGACGAGCCCGCAGCTCGAAGGCTTCCGGAAACGCGGCATCGAGGTGCTGCTTCTTTCAGACCCCGTCGATGCTTTCTGGGTCGAGACCGCCGTCGGCTTCGACGGCAAGCCGTTCAAATCGGTCACGCACGGTGCGGCCGACTTGAAAGACGTGCCGCTGGTCGACGGAGAAAGCGAACCTGCCGATCAGGCGCCTGCCGCCGATGTCGCCACCCTGCTCGCCTTCATGAAGGAGACACTCGCCGAGACGGTCGACGATGTGCGCGCTTCCGACCGGCTGTCGGAGAGCGCCGCCTGCCTCGTGGCGCCGGCACACGGCCGCGATCGCAGGCTCGAACGCTTGCTGGCCGAACACGGCGGTGGCCTTGGCCTGATTTCGAAGCCCGTTCTCGAAATTAATCCCACGCACCCGCTGGTCGCCGCACTGGCGCAGCGTTATGCGGCTGGCGACGACCGCGCCCTGATCGAAGACGCCGCATGGCTGATCCACGATGAGGCCCGGGTCGCGGACGGAGATGCGCCGATCGACGCTGCGGCGTTCGCGGCGCGGCTCACACGCGTCCTGACCCGCGCCGCGCAGGCGCCGGGTTCGTGAGCGACAACGAGATCGCCCTGGTGGGCCTTGGACTCGCCGAGGCTTGTCGGGCGATCTCGGCAATGTTTGCAGATCACGGAATCGACGGCGCCGAGACAGACGCACGCATGCTTCTGCTCGGCGCTGCGGAGTGTTCCCGCACTGACCTGATCCTGTCCCCGCATAGACAACTCGACGCCGAGGCGGCGCGGAAACTTCAAGGTTTCGCAAGCCGCCGACTTGCGGGAGAGCCTGCGACACGCATTCTGGGATTGCGCGCGTTCTGGACGCTCGACTTGCGGGTCACGCCCGACGTGCTGGACCCGCGACCCGATTCGGAAACCCTGATTCTCGCATCGCTTGAAGCGCTTGGCGCCCGGAAAGACCGAGAGCTCAGAATACTCGATCTTGGAACCGGGAGCGGCGCGCTCCTGCTGGCAATTCTGAGCGAGTGCCCTCGCGCGACGGGAATCGGGATCGACCTTTCGCAAGCGGCCTGTGCTGTCGCGCGTGAGAACAGCGTCCTGAATGGTCTGGCTGACCGCGCCCGAATTCTGAATGGCCGCTGGTTCGAGGGACTCGAAGGAGACTTCGACCTGATCGTCTCCAACCCGCCGTATATCGAAAGCGCCGCCATCCCTGGTCTGTCGGTCGAAGTTCGCCAGCATGACCCGATGCTCGCTCTCGACGGCGGCGCAGACGGGCTGACGGCATATCGAGACATTCTTGAAGGGCTTCCGACCATTCTGCGCCCCGGTGGCTTCGCCGTGTTCGAACTCGGCATTGGCCAGGATTTGTCTGTGAAGCGTCTGGCCGAAGCGGCGGGGCTGCGGGTCCGGGCCGAGAGACGCGACCTTGGTGGCGTCGTGCGCGCGCTGGTGCTGGACAACGAAACGGTCGCTTAATCTTCATGTCGGTAGAATTCTCGTCTTCCCCCTTGGCGAATGGGTCGAAAAGGGCTAGATAGACGATTAGAAATCGCCTCGGCTCTGCAAGCGCAGTGGCTCAAGGCCCGTAGAGGACTTCATGGTGGCGTGTTTGCCGCCTGTTCTCCGGATCGTTTGCCTGGCGTGGTTCCGGGTTGGACGAGGCGAATGTCTCCTTATTCGTTGGTCTTGCAGGATGTCGCGGACCAGGAATATCCACCCTGATGCTTCAGGGCTGTTTGCAGACTGGCCGGAGAGCCCATTCGCATAAACCAAGACAGCTTTAGATAGCGCCTGTGCAAGTCCGGGAGCGGCCATGTCCGCCGCCGGCCACGGGACGCACTACTCAAGGATCATCGATGAGACCGGGTCAGAACAAGCGTATGCGCGGCCGCAACAACAATAACAACAACAGCACTGGTGGCAGCCGCAAGGGGCCGAATCCGCTCACCCGGTCCTATGAGTCCAATGGTCCGGACGTCAAGATCAGAGGCACGGCCCATCACGTGGCCGAAAAATACCTTCAGCTCGCGCGCGACGCCCAATCGTCCGGAGACCCGGTGATGGCGGAGAGCTATCTCCAGCACGCAGAGCATTACTTCCGCATCATCGCAGCCGCGCAACAGGCCCAGCAGCAGGCGCAGGTTGGCTACATGCGCCCGGCCGGCGAGCCCGAGCCGGAGGAAGAGGACGACGACGAGGGCGGGATTCCCGACCGCTTCGCGTCGCCCATCGAACGCGTCGCCGCTCCTGTTCAGCAACCCTATGCCGGCCAGCCGCAGCCCACGTACGCGCCGCCGCCGCAGCCTTATGCGCCCGGCGGATACGCGCCGCAGCAGGGCCAGCCGCAGGGCGAGCGTCAGGACCGGGGCGACCGGCAGAATGACCGGCAGGACCGCGGACCGCGCCCGGATCGTCCTTTCCAGGACCGTAACAATCAGCAGAACCGGCAGGGACCGAACCCGAACCGCCCGCCGAGGCCGCAGCGCGAGTTCCGCAACGACCAGCAGCCGCGGTTCGAGCCGCGGCCCGTCTCCGACGAGCAGCCTGACACTGGCCTGCCCGCTTTCATCACCGCTCCGGTCCGGATCCCCGTCAGCGATGCAGCAGACGCGCCCCAGCCGAATCTGCAGGGCGGCGCGCCCGAGGGCGGCCAGGACATGACAGGTGATGAGGGCGTGGGTTTCCATCTCCGTCCGCGCCGGCGTCGGCGTCGTCCCGGCAGTGAAGGCGAAGGTGAAGCAACCGCGCCGCGCGGCGAGCAGCCGGCTCTGGACTAGAACTCAAGGGGGCCTCGGCCCCCTTTTTCATGTTTGAACGTCGACGGCGTCGCCGGCGGCGACCGTGCCGCCCAGTTTTACGCTGGCGTAGACGCCGCACGTGATCCGTCCGAACGATTCCTGGAGCGCGCCGACGACATCCCGGTCGCGCACTCCCGTACCCGGATCGACGTGCGTGGCCAGACAGCGGTCTATGGTCTTGAGGACGCGCAGCTCAGACCCGCCGATCCGAAGCCTCTTGCCCGGCAATTCCTCCTCCACCCACGGCTCCCATCCCTCGATGGCGACATTGGCGCGAAAGCGCAGTGGGTCGAGCGGTCCGCCCATACGCTTTTCGAGGTCACGCACGCTCGCCAGGTTGAGAATGGAGACGAAACCAGACCGGATGGAATCCGTAAAACGAAATCCGGCCGGCGCCTGAAGCATGCGCACCGCGCCGCGCGTTTCTCCGGCGCAAAAATCCTGCAGAAATCTTTCCAGCGCTTCCCGGCCGGCGTGAGTCCTTACATCGCCGCGCGCGCGCTCGACGCCGCCATGCATGAGGATCAGGCTATGAGACGCGTCGTCAAAACGGGATGAGATTTCGGCCAGGCGGGCGTTCTTCATCAGCATGAGAAAGCGCGTTTTCGACTGATAGGCCGGGCGTTCCGGGTCGAAGGACGACGGCCCGTTTTCAAATGCCAGAATACGGTCTGCCGGAAAGAACTGACCCGCCACAAGCTCCACCTTGGTCAGAGGCTCGGGGGACAGGCCCTTGACCGGGTAGCGATGCAATGAAGCGACATGCATGAAGCGCGATCCTGATTACGTCGGCAAACCTCTCGGAGCTGATTTGGATCAGCGCGAAGAAAGGTGAATCTGATCCTCTTTCACCAACGGCGCTCCCTACCTACATCTCTGTTGAGGTCGCCGAAAGGGGCCACGCCGGTTTCGACGTCGCAGCATCGCTCCGGGATGACTGCCACGGTTGAGGAGTCAAAGATGAATATCGACAAATATACCGAACGCGCCCGCGGATTCATCCAGTCCGCACAATCGCTGGCTTTGCGGGAAGGCCACCAGCAATTTACGCCCGAGCATCTCCTGAAGGTGCTGCTCGACGACGAGGAAGGATTGGCATCCGGCCTCATCGACAAGGCCGGCGGCCGGTCGCGCGACGCTCTCGTGCAGACCGAACTTGCACTTGCCAAACTGCCGAAGGTGCAAGGCTCCGGCGCGGGTCAGCTTTACCTCGCGCCCACGACAGCGCGCATTTTCGACAGCGCCGAGAAGCTTGCCCAGAAAGCGGGCGACTCCTTCGTCACCGTGGAGCGGCTTCTGCTGGCGATCGCAGCCGAGAAGTCTTCGGAGGCGGGCAAAATTCTGGCGACTGCGGGTGTCACGCCGCAGACGCTCAACGGCGCGATCGAGGAACTGCGCAAGGGTCGCACCGCCGACAACGCCACGGCTGAAAATGCCTATGACGCATTGAAGAAGTATGCGCGCGACCTGACCGAAGCCGCGCGTAACGGCAAGCTCGACCCCGTGATCGGACGTGACGAAGAAATCCGTCGCACGATCCAGGTGCTGTCGCGTCGCACCAAGAACAATCCCGTGTTGATCGGAGAACCCGGCGTCGGCAAGACCGCGATCGTCGAGGCTCTCGCTCTGCGCATCCTCAATCGCGACGTGCCGGACAGCAACAAGGACAAGGCGTTGCTGACGCTCGATCTAGGCGCGCACCTTGCGGGAGC
>JAQGKM010000457.1 GCA_028290125.1 Hyphomicrobiales bacterium
TGGCGCGCGGTTCATCGTTTGCCCGGTCGAGGATGCGGACGAGCCGCGCCGGCTCGCGACCTTCCGGGCGCTCTGCGATCTGGCGGGCGAGTTCGGGCTCGTCGCGCTGGTCGAGTTCAATCCCTACAGCGCCTGCCGCTCGCTGGCGGCGGCGCGCGACATGGCGCTCGCGGCGCAGCGCCCCAATGCCGCGCTGGTGATCGACCTGCTGCACCTGTCGCGCTCGGGCGGGACGGCGGCGGACCTTCGCGGCATCGAGCCCGAACTGCTGCGCCTCGTTCATTATTGCGACGCTGCGCCGATGCCGGAGGGAGAACGCACCATCGACGAGCTGCGCGCCGAATCGCGCACCGCCCGCCGCCTGCCGGGCGAAGGCGTGCTGCCGCTACACGAGCTGCTGGCGGCTTTCCCGGAGGGCACGCCAGTGAGCGTCGAGGCGCCGTCGAAGTCGCTCGTGGGGTTCAGTGCGGAAGAGCGCGCGCGGAAGGTGCTGGCGGCGACCATGGGGGTGTTGGGTCGTTAGCCTCGTCATTGCGAGGAGCGAAGCGACGCGGCAATCCATCTTGGCCTCACGTGCGGCCTCTGGATTGCTTCGCTTCGCTCGCAATGACGAGGCTGGTTGGGAGAGACTGCAACCCCGCTCCGCGGCCACCTTCCCCCTCTGGGAGAAGGTTTGCACACCCTACTTCTTCGCGCCCTTCGGCACCTTGTTGGGCCAGCTCACGATGAACTCCGGGAACATCTCCACCGGGACGTCGAGCTCGCTCGCCATCACCTTGTCCTTCACCGAAATGCCGGCCTCGTGCACCGTGTCGGGCGAGCCGGAGACGAGCGGGTGCCACCATTTCAGGTCCTTGCCCTCGGCGACCAGGCGGTAGCCGCAGGTCGGCGGCAGCCATTTGATGCTGCGGACGGCCTCCGGCGTCAGCTTGACGCAGTCGCGGACGCGGCGGCGGCGCTGCTTGTAGTCGGCGCAGCGGCAGGTGCGGCCGTCGAGAAGCTTGCAGCCGATGCTGGTGAAGTGGATGTCGCCCGTGTCCTCGTCCTCGAGCTTGACCAGGCAGCAGCGGCCGCAGCCGTCGCACAGGCTCTCCCACTCCTCTTTCGAGAAGTCCTCGAGGGCGCGGCCCTTCCAGAATGGCTGCGGTCCGGCTTTGCTGCTTGTCATGTGTTCGCTCGAACGCAAGAAGAAAGAGATGTTTGTTGCGTCGCCCCTATCGGAACGGGCCGCACAGGATTAACTTTCTTCGTGTAGGCAATGGCCGGCGCACTTGGACCCGGTAACTCGTGCGCGTCAAGACTGCAGACCATCCACCGCCGTCAGGGAGCGCGGCCGCTTGTTTCAGGATTTCGCCAGATCACGGTTCGGCCGACGCCTGTCGCGCGCGCTGCTCGCCGTGGACAGCTGGGTCGATTCGTCGCTCTACGGGGCAGGGGAAAAGGCGCGCGGCGTCTATGCGTCCTTTGCCGCGCGTATGGACAAGCTGCATGTCGGCGGCTTCGCCCGCGTCGGCGTCGAGTTCGCCTGCGAGGGCCTGACGCTCGGCCTTGCCGGCTCCATCCTCGCACTTGCGCTCGCCATTCCGGCTTTCCGCGAGACCTCCGACGATGACTGGCTGAAGAAGCAGGATCTCGCCGTCACCTTCCTCGATCGCTACGGCGAGCAGGTCGGCCAGCGCGGCATCCGGCATGACGATTCCGTGCCGCTCGAGCAGTTCCCCGATTACGTCATCCAGGCGGTGCTGGCGACCGAGGATCGTCGCTTCTTCGAACATTGGGGCATCGACCCCATCGGCACGGCGCGCGCGCTGACCGTGAACGCGCGCGGCGGCGGCGTCGTGCAGGGCGGCTCCACGCTCACGCAGCAGCTCGCCAAGAATCTCTTCCTCACCAACGAGCGCTCCATCGAGCGCAAGATCAAGGAAGCGTTTCTCGCGCTGTGGCTCGAACAGCATCTGCAGAAGCGCCAGATCCTGAAGCTCTATCTTGATCGCGCCTACATGGGCGGCGGCACGTTCGGCATTCAGGCGGCGTCCGAGTTCTACTTCAACAAGAGCGTGCGCGACCTTTCGCTGGCGGAGGCCGCGATGCTCGCCGGCCTGTTCAAGGCGCCGACGAAATACGCGCCGCACATCAACCTGCCGGCGGCGCGTGCGCGCGCCAACGACGTGCTGCAGAACATGGTCAATGCGGGCGTGCTGACCGAGGGTCAGATCTACGCCGCGCGCCGCAACCCGGCGCGTCCGGTCGATCGCAAGCGTGACATCTCGCCCGACTGGTATCTCGACTGGGCCTATGACGAGATCGCCAAACTCTCGGCCGCCGGAAAGCTCGGCGGCGATCGCGTGCTCACCGTGCGCACGGGGCTCGATCTCGGCATCCAGAAGAAAGCGGAATCGGCGATCGAGGATTCGCTGCGGCTGTACGGCAAGCAGTTCCGCGCCAAGCAGGGCGCGGCTGTCGTGATGGAGCCGACCGGCGTGGTGCGCGCCATCGTCGGCGGACGCGACTATGGCGCGAGCCAGTTCAACCGCGCCACCGACGCGGTGCGCCAGCCGGGCTCGTCGTTCAAGCCGATCGTCTATCTGACCGCACTGATGACCAACAAGGTGAAGGCGACGAGCATCGTCGACGGCTCGGGCATCTGTCTGGGCAACTGGTGCCCGCACAACTACGGCGGCGCGTCGGCCGGGCAATTGCCGCTTGTGACTGCGCTGCAGAAGTCTCTCAACACGGTCGCGGTGCGGCTGTCGGTCATCATCGGGCAGGCCTACTGGACCGGCAAGGACGCCAACCAGTGGAACTTCGCCAAGCTCGGTCGTGCGAAAATCCTCGAAAGCGCGCGCAAGATGGGCATCACCACGCCGCTCACCGACACGGAGTCGCTGCCGCTCGGCGCCGGCGACGTGAAGATGATCGACATGGCGGCGGTCTATTCGGTCTTCGCCAATGGCGGACGCCGTGCGCCGCCCTTTGCGAGCGTCGAGATCCGTAATTCCAAGGGCGATCTGATCTATCGCCGCGATCGCGACGGCGCGCCGCTCGAGCAGGCGATTCCGGCCGAGAAGATCGCCGAGATGAACAACATGCTGAAGGAAGTCGTGTCGGGCGGCACCGCGC
>JAQGKM010000474.1 GCA_028290125.1 Hyphomicrobiales bacterium
CCCGCCCGGGCGCAGGCGCGCGACGGCGTGCCGCTGCCGTGGCACACGCGCCGCGGCGCGCTGCTGGCGCTCGCCAGCGAACTCGCGATCGCGACCGGCGCCGCGGGCAAGATCGCGCGCGATGTCGCGCTGATGATGCAGTTCGAGCTCGGCGAAACCTTCGAACCGGCGGAAGCCGGACGCGGCGGTTCGTCGGCGATGCCGCACAAGCGCAATCCTGTACGTTGCATGCTGACCGTCGCGGCGGCGCTGCGCACGCCCGGGCTGATGGCGACATTGCTGTCGGGCATGGCGCAGGAACACGAGCGCGCGCTCGGCGGATGGCAAAGCGAATGGGGCGCCCTGCCCGAGCTCGTGAAACTCTGCGCCGGCGCGCTCGCCAACATGGCCGATACGCTCGCCGGGCTGAACGTTGACGCCGACCGCATGCGCGCAAACTTCGACGCCCTGCACGGCCTGCCGATGACCGAGATGCTGTCGCTGGCGTTGGCCCCGTATCTCGGCCGCGCCGAAGCCTTCGCGCTGGTGGAGAAAGCCGCGCGTGAGGTCGGGGCTTCGGGGAAGAGCCTGGCGGAGGTGGTGAAGGCCGATACGGCGGCGACCGTGCTGTCGGGCGCCGAGATCGACAAAATTCTCGACCCGCTGAACGCGCTCGGCGCGACGGCTGCGTTCATCGAAAGCGCTCTGGCGCAGTGGGAAGACGAAAAGTAAACACGGGCGTCTGCCCTCTCCCGCCGCGCGGGAGAAGGCTGCACACGCCTCAATCCTTCTTCACGCCATACGCCGCAAATCGCGGGATCAATTCCGCAATCTCCTCCTCGCCCAGCAGCACCGGCTCGCCCAGAGCCTTCGCCAGATAATAATGCTTGGCCAGCGTCTCCAGCTCCACGGCCCGCCACATCGCGGCGTCGAGGTCCGCGCCGGTCGCGATCATGCCGTGCGAGCCGAGCAGCACGCCGTGGCGATGTCCGAGGCCCTTGACCGTCAGCGCCGAGAGTTCGGCCGTGCCGTAGGGCGCATAATCCGTGCAGACGATGTCCGCGGCGCCGAACGCCGCGATCATGTAATGCGCGGCCGGGATGCTCATCCGCAGCATCGACAACACCGTCGCGTAAGTCGCATGGCAATGGACGATGGCGCCGACGTCCGGCCGCGCGCGATAGATGTCGCGATGAAAGCGCCACTCGCTCGACGGCGCCTTGGGGCCGGAGAAGCGCCCGTCCTCGTCGGCCAGCCGCATCGAGGCCAGCATGCCGGGGGTCAGGCGGTCGTAGGGCGTCGCCGTCGGGGTGACCAGCATCGCCTCGCCACGCCGCACGGATATGTTGCCGGACGTGCCCTGGTTCAACCCGAGCCGGTTCATCTCCAGGCAGGCGTCGACGACCGCGCGCCGGAGCTCGTGCATTTGCATGATGGGCCGTTCCTTGACCTGCCGCCCGGGGCTTGCGAGACAAACTGATCCGTTCAAGGGAGGGTACCATGACTGCACTGACGCTCGAAGCCGCCAACAAGATGATCGAAGCGGGCATGGCCCACGCCCGATCCCAGAAGATGAACCCGATGGGCATCGTCGTGCTCGATGCGCGCGGCGCCCTGAAGGCCGCTTCGCTCGAGGACAACACGAGCCTGATCCGCTGGCGCATCGCCTTCGCCAAGGCCTATGGCGCGCTGGGCATGGGGTCCGGCACCCGCAAGCTCGCCGCCATGGCGGCTGAACGCCCAGCCTTCATCGGCGCGGCGACGCATCTGGCCGAGATGGGCCTCGTGCCGGTGGCTGGCGGCGTGCTCATCAAGACCGCACAGGGCGAAATCATCGGCGCGGTCGGCGTTTCGGGCGACACGTCCGACAATGACGAGATCGTCGGGGTGAAGGGCATCGAAGCGGCCGGCCTCACGGCTGACGGCGGCTAGTCGAAATCCCGGAACCCGGACGGCGCGGGACGCGTTCACGAAAGCCGGAGCAACTCTGGCAGCGCCGGTCTTCGGCGTGTCCCGCCGTCCAATTTCAGGAGTTCCGGTCCGTGCCGCCTCTCTCAACAGAGCGCGGGGCCTGACATGCATGGCGCCGATGCGCTTACCGTGTCCGGGTCTTCGCCTCGCCCGGAACTGAGAAAAAGCGCGTTCTTCTTCGATGTGGACGGCACGCTGCTCGATCTGAGGGCGCGTCCAGACGACGTGATCGCTGACGAATCCCTGCGTGCGCTGATGATGCGCCTGCAGGATCTCAACGGCGGCGCCGTGGCGCTCGTGAGCGGGCGTTCGATCCGCGATCTCGACCGGATCTTCGAACCGCTGCTCCTTCCAGCCGCTGGCCTGCATGGCTCCGAGCTTCGTTTTCCCGATGGCGGTCGCATCGCCACGACGGCGGCGATCATGGACCATGCGCGGCCCGACGTGAGCCGCTTCGTCGCCGGCCACGAAGGCCTGATGCTGGAAGACAAGGGCGCGACCCTTGCGGTGCATTTCCGCGCGCGGCCCGATCTCGCGGGAGATGTGCTGACGTTCATGCATCGCTTCGCGCCAGGCGACAACATCGCCGTTCAGGAAGGCAAGTTCGTCGTCGAGCTGAAACCTGCGGCCTTCGACAAGGGCAGCGCCATCAAGACGATGATGACGCAGCTGCCGTTCACGGGACGCGTGCCGGTGTTTTATGGCGACGATCTCACGGACGAAGCCGGCTTTACTTTTGTGAACACGATCGGCGGCCTGTCGGTGCGCATCGGCGATCGCGAGACGCCGACCGAAGCGCGCGAGCATCTGGCCGATACGCGAGCCGTGCGCCGCGAGCTGGAAGCGCTGGTGGGCATGGGCTCGTCTG
>JAQGKM010000476.1 GCA_028290125.1 Hyphomicrobiales bacterium
CTCGGCTGCACGCTCCCCGCCGGCCTGGCGCAGGCCCGCGTTGTCGAACCTTCCGTCTACAATCTGGTGACCAACATGGCCGAGGCGCACGGGGTCGATCCCGCGCTGGCGCATGCCGTCGTTAAAATCGAAAGCGGCTATAATTGCGCCGCTCGCAATCCGCGCTCCAGCGCGGCGGGCGCCATGCAGGTACTCAAAGGCACGGCTCGCGGAGTCGGTGTGCAGGGAAACCTCCACGATTGCCGGACCGGGCTCGAAGCCGGACTTCGCTATCTCAAGAAGATGGTCACGTTGTCGGGCGGGTCGGCCTGCGCCGCAGCTTCTGCCTATAACCGCGGTACGGTCGCGGGATGCACGGCTTACGGCCGCAAGGTCATGGCGAATATGCGCAAGGCGACGCGCGTGGCGCAGCTCTGACCTCCTGCCCCGCAGGACCGGCCTGCGGGGCGCCTTTCAATCGTCAAAGATCAGAACGGAAAGTCGTCGTCGACGCGCTCGCAGCGGTAGCCGACGAAGCACTGGCGCGTGTCGCCGGTGGCGACCCAGGCGGGCTTCGTGACCTCGTCGCGCTGGCAGAAGCCACGGGTGGCGACGAAACGATCGTAGATGTTGGGCCCGCTCCCCAGCACGACCGCGCCGCGTGTCGAGACGAGACCGCGCGCCGAGGCGCAGGACATGTGGAGGCTGTCAGGGCGCCCCTGCGCCTGCGCCGCGTCGACCGACAGGGCGCCGAAGGCGACCGCCGCCAGGACAATTGCGGGTACTTTGCTCATGCGAAAAACTCCAAGGATCATCATGGAGATAAAACTGCGTCCAAAGGCAATGGATCCCGGGCAGATGCCGCCAGTTCTTCACCATTTTGATACTTCTCGGAAAGTATTTCCAGTTAGGTTTGCGTCAACAAGCACTTGTCTGAGGTTTATAGCTCATGAGCGAGACAGCCGTGAATGATGGTTCGGGCGGGCGCGCCTTTGGACGCGCAAAGTCCGGCGCCGCCGGCGTGACGAGCGTGTCGAAGCGCGGCGGCGGCATGCGCATGTCGAAGACCACGGTGCTGCGCCTGTTCGTCCTTCTTCTCGCGGGCGCCTCCGGCTATGCCGCAGTCCAGCTGGCCAGCACGCAGGAGCCCGGTCCTTCGGTCGCGGCCGTGCCGGTCGCCGCGCCCGTCCAGGAAACCGAAGACGTCCTCATCGCCAATGCCGAACTGCCGCTCGGCAAGGTCATCACGCCGGAAGACCTTGCGTGGGTCGCCTGGCCGAAGAAACTCGTCTCCGAACAGGCCCTGCGTCGCAGCGCCTCGCCAAAACTTCGCGAAGAGATGATCGGCTCGATGGTCCGCTCGTCGCTGCTGAAGGGCGAACCGATCCGGGCGGAAAAGATCGTCAAGGCGACGGGCTCGGGCATTCTCGCCGCCATGCTGCCGACCGGCTATCGCGCCATGGCGATCACGATCGACTCGCAGGGCGCGACGACCGCCGGCGGCTTCATCCTTCCCAACGATCGCGTCGACGTGCTGCGCACGATGACCCGCGTCGATCCGGCGCGCGCCGAAGGCAAGATCGAAAGCGAAACCCTGCTCGCCAACGTCCGCGTGCTGGCGATCGGCCAGAACATCCAGGAGCGCAACGGCGAACGCGTCGTCACCGGCTCCAACGCGACGCTCGAAGTCGATCCGTCGCAGGCCGAACTGCTCGCGCAGGCCCAGCGCTCGGGACAGATCTCGCTGACGTTGCGCAGCATGGCCGATTCCGGCCTGAAGCCCTCGACGGTTGCGGGCAGCGTCGCGGCGCACGGATCGCAGGCTGGTCTTCTGACGGTCGGCGTGTTGCGCGGCGGCAAGCGTCAGGAATATTCGGTTCGTGAACTGACGAACTGATCAGAGCTTCTCGCTCGCTCCGCCAACTCGTCATTGCGAGGAGCGGAGCGACGCGGCTTTCCTTCTTGGCTTCATCGATAAATATGCGCACGGCGACGGCTGCATCAAGAGCGACGTCTTCCGAAGATGGATTGCCGCGTCGCCTTCGGCTTCTCGCAATGACGATACCGAAGGGTTAAACGACAAGCTCGTTATCGTGAGGGCGCGGCCACGGCCAGTCCGTTGCGCACGAGATCTTCCGCGAGATCGATCTTGCCGGCCCGGCAGACGCCGCGAAGTTCGCCGCCGTCGCCTTCCTGAACGTCACACACCACTGGCCGTCCGCGCGTCAGCACTTCCAGACGGTTGGTGGCGCGCACCGCGCAAGGCTCGACCACGCCATCGAGACGCCGGCATTCCGAGCCGGGTGGCGACGGCGCAACGCCCGCAAGAGCAAACACGACGCCATCGGCGCCAATCTGAAGACCATCGCGGATCGTGACGTCGCGCAGGACCCGCGACCCAAGGACGCGGGGCTGCGGAATGGCGACTGACGCTGCGGCGTTCGCAACAGGCAATGCCGGCTCGAGCGTGCGTGCGACGCCCATCGGCGCGGGCGACAGCATCGCATCGTCGAGATCGGCGCGAAGCGCAGGACGCAGCGTGAAAGCTTCGAGCACCGGCAAGGTCATGGGCGACGCCGGCGCCGGGCTCTTCATCAGGCTGTTGATCCCCGCAGCAAGAAGCGGCGTGGCGACGGGCGCGATGCAAAGCGCGAAGATCAACGCGCGCGCACGTCGGTCCGACTTCAATCTGACGCGCACCGCAAGACCCACCTGCACTCTCCTGACATCCGCCAAGGACATTCTCAGTGATTCAAGAATCACGCATGAACACTCAACCATTTAGATGGGAGATGACTAACAAGTTGTTGAAATGCAAGACGGAAGCTTAGCCATACGGCATTGTCCTGAGGACAAAGCCTACCGGTTTGTTTTCATTTGTTAACTTCTTCTGCCTAGTTTGGCACAATTACGACTCACATATGAATCACTTCACGCGGGATTCGCGAATCATGAACGCATACACACGATGTCCCTCGCCTCGCGTTTCGAGCGCCCTGCGTCTGTTGTTTTGCGTTCTGGTTCTCATCCTCGTCGCCCCCTTCGCCACCTCGCAGGCAGTGTTCGCCGCTGATCGGGGGCGCGTCGTGCGCCTCTCGCCGGAAGCGTCCCAGAACCTCATCGTCGCCATCGGGGCGACGGAAACATTCCGGACAGGCGCGGCTTTCGTCGACCTTGTGGTCGGCGATCCCGACATCGCCGACGTCATGCCGCTGACCGACCAGTCATTCTATATCCATGGCCGCCGCCTCGGGACGACGACGATCTCGGCTTACAATGCTGAGAAATCGCTCATCGGTTCAATCGAGGTCGAGGTTTCCTACAACACCAACCGCCTGCAGGCGGAATTGCGCAAACGCCTTCCGGGCTCGCGCATCGAAGTTTCGTCGATCAATGGCCGCATCGTCCTCTCGGGCGCTGTCAGCGATGGCGTGACGATCGAGAAGGCGATGGAATTCGCACGCCAGTTCGGCAACGAAGTCGTGAACTCGATGACTGTCTCGCAGCCCCAGCAGGTCATGCTGGAGGTGCGCTTCCTCGAAGTCACCCGCAACGCGGGCCGCGATCTCGGCGTCACCTGGGAAATCGGAACGCCCAACAGCAAGTTCGGCGCAGCCACGGGTCTCGGCGGGGCCGCCGGCTCGTCGATCCCCTTCGGCACCGTGCTCGGCAAGATCCTGACGCGCGGCGGCAATGCGGACGTCATCATCGATGCGCTGGAGCAGAAGGGTCTCGCCCGGCGCCTCGCCGAACCCAATCTCGTCGCCATGTCCGGGCAGAGCGCCAGCTTCCTCGCCGGCGGCGAATTCCCGTTCCCGGTGCAGGCCGAACAGGGCCGCGTCACCGTCGCCTTCAAGAAGTTCGGCGTCAGCGTCAACTTCCTGCCGACCGTGCTGGCAGACGGCGTGATCAACCTGAAGATCGAACCCGAAGTCAGCCAGCTCGACCAGACCAACGTGGTCAGCACCGGCGGCATCAACGTGCCGGCGCTGATCGTGCGCCGCGCCAACACGCAGGTCGAACTGCGCGACGGACAGAGCTTCGCCATCGCGGGTCTGTTGCAGGCGACGAGCTCCGACGCGCTGAAGCAGCTGCCGTGGATCGGCGATGTGCCGATCATCGGCACGCTGTTCCGCAGCGCCTCCTTCGAAAAGCGCGAGACTGAACTCGTGATGATCGTCACGCCGCGTCTCGTCCAGCCGGCGCCGCCCGGCACGCGCCTCAAGACGCCGTTCGACGACAACCTGCCGGCCAACGATCCCGACCGCTTCCTGCTCGGCAAGCACGAAACTCCGAAGACATCCAAGACCGTCTCCATCAAGCCGGGTCCTGGCGGCCACGTGCTCGAGATGAAAGAGGGAGGCCGCCGTGCGATCGTTTCGAAGTGATGTGATGAAGGGTGCGGCTCTCACGCTCGTCCTGGCGTGCGGCGCCTGCTCCGATGTGCTGGCGCGGCGCGACACGATCGCCTATTCGGCCGGCAACTCCATCGCGGCCAACCGCGCCATCCAGGTCATCGACCCCTACCCGCGCCGCTCATTCCTGCGCGGCCAACCCACGGATGGGCTCAAGGCTCAGCAAAGCGTCAAGCGCTACCTTGCTCCGGACGCCGGGCTTTCGGCGCCGACATCCATAGCTCCGCCGAGCGCGGGCGCTTCCGCGTCCGGCCTTGCGGCGCCAACACAGTGACTGTGATCGTCATGCGCTCCTTGCTCGCTCCCCTCGTCCTCCTTCTCGCCTTGCCGCTTGCAGGCTGCCAGACGATAGGACAATCGGCCGATCTCGTGCTCGACACCGCGCACATGGAGCAACCGACGGACGCGCTCACCGGCAAGGCGCAGTTCCGGGAAGGCAATTTCGGCCTCGCCGAGGAAGCCTTCCGGCGCGCGGTCGAACATGATCCAGGCGATGCGGAATCCTGGCTCGGGCTGGCGGCGACGCACGATCAGCTGCGCCGCTTCGACCTGTCGGATCGAGATTATGCGCAGGTCGAGCGGCTCGCCGGTCGCAATGCGACGCTGCTCAACAACCGTGGCTACTCCTACATCCTGCGGGGCAATTTCCCGAAGGCGCGTGCCGAGCTCATCGCAGCGCGGGCGCTAGATCCCGGCAATCCGGACATCGAGTCCAATCTGTCCGCCGCCATCAGGGGCCGCCGCAACTAAGAAAAAAGCCCCGGCGAACCGGGGCTTTTCTCGTTTCAGGTCTACCGGTCGCCGCCGCGCATGCCGCGACCTTCGCCGCCACCGCCGCCGCCGCGTCCGCCACGGTCACCGCCGCGCATTTCGCCGCGTCCGCCACCACGCATGTCGCCGCGCATGCCCCTCATGTCGCCGCCACGGCGCATCTCGGGTCCACGACGCATGTCCATGCGACGCTCCATCCGCGGGCGCTCCATGCGGCGCGGTCCCGGACCACCCCAGCCACGCCAGCCGCTCGGACCGCCCCAGCCAAGGCCGCGACGGAAGTTGTAGCCGCACCAGTAGAAGCCCGGACCACGCCAGCCGTTCGGATAGAAGCAATAACGACGTCCGCCGTAGGAATACTGGACGTCCTGGGTGAGGTTGAAGTCCTGCACGCCGGCAAGACGGTCGATGCTCATCGGCGCGGCCTGCGCGGCCGGTGCGCCGAGCGCTCCAATGGCCATGCATGCGCCGGCGGCGGCCAAAAGCCATTTCCGCATGTTCACTCCTCCCAACGTACGTTCCGCTTCGGGAACACCGGAGGCATAACAGGCGGAACCCGGCACAGTTCCGATTCCACACCTTGCGCCGTGTCACACCCGCGGCATGTCGCGCCGGGAGCGCGCTCAGCGGAACATCGAATGCCGCAGCTTGTCGCCGACCTTCAGGCCGATGCGCCGCGCGGTGCCGGCGTTGAGCTCGAGCACGGCGAACACCGGGGCGCCCGAGGGAATGATCCGCTCGGACAACGGCTCGGTGTTTTCGGCCACGTTCACGACGCGGCCGGTGCGGTCGATGAACAGCATGTCGAGCGACAGGTAGGTGTTCTTCATCCACATCGAGACCGGCTCTTCGCGCTTGAAGTCGAACAGCATGCCGCGATCCTGCGGCATCGAACGGCGATACATGAGACCGCGTGCGCGCTGATTGTCGTCGCGCATCACCTCGACGAAGAATTTGTGCGAGCCCGACGCCGTCGTGATCTCGAGCGGCTCGAGCGTCGACTCGGCAGCCACCGGAGCAGCCTGCGCGAGGACCGGCGATGGCGGGAGCGTCATGGCGCTGCCCGCGCAGAGCGCAAGCAGGGCGACAAGGCGCAGGGCGCGGGACGTACGATGAAAGCTGGAGCGCATGTCTACCTCGCGGCCATTGAGAACCGCGGGACCATGCCGTGCGGCGGGCGCAGGATCAAGCCTGCGCGCGCTCGCTCAATGCGAAACGGGAAGCGAGGTTTCGAGCGGGCGAATTTCCGCCGCCATGAGTCCCTTGGGCCCATTGCCGAACCGCACGAGCAGACCATCGCCCGGCTTCAGATCCATGATCCCGAAACGGCGCAGCGTCTCCATGTGGATGAAGATGTCGTCCGTGCCCTCGCCGCGCGTGACGAAGCCGAAGCCGCGCACGCGGTTGAACCACTTCACGACGACGATCTCGAAACCGCCGGCCGGAGTCACCTGCACGTGCGTGCGCGCAGCCGGCAGCTGCGACGGATGCGTCGCAGTTGACTCATCGAGCGACAGCACGCGGAAAACCTGCAGCCCCTTCGCGCGCATCTGCACTTCGCACACGACGCGCGCGCCTTCGGGCGCGGTCTGGAATCCGTCACGACGCAGCGCGGTCACATGAAGAAGGACGTCTGCGCCGCCATCGTCAGGAACGATGAAGCCGTAGCCCTTCGAGACGTCGAACCACTTGATGCGCCCCGACATCTCGAGGAGGTCGGACGGACGTTCCGCAGCAGAAGCGTCGGACTCCACGGCCACATTCAAGAGATGAGGATCGTTGCTACCCAATGTTCTGCCCCCGCGGCCCCGTACGGCGCCTGTCGATGTGCGATCCCGATGAAAGAAACCCGAATCGTTGGGTCGCCCTTGAGACGCAGGCGGAAGATAGCATCGCGTCCCGCCCTACAAAGGTGTTTTTTCCGCGACCTGTGGAAGACTTTGCCCAACATTGGCAATCGGATGCAGTGTGTCGCCGATATCGGCCCGCACAACGAGGTCTGCATCGCCGTCGAGTGGCGTTGGTTCTGCATTCAGAATCACCAACTGCGCTCCATTCTCCTTCGCTATCAAAGGGAAAGCTGCAGCCGGGTAAACGACGAGCGACGAACCGACGACCAGAAACAAATCGCAGCCGAGTGTTGCACGACGGGCACGCTGCATCGCGTCGCGAGGCATTGATTGACCGAAGGAAATGGTTGCCGACTTGACGATCCCACCACACACGCACGCCGGAAGCGCACCGTTCTCCTCGATGCCGCGGCGCACATCGCGCAATTCATGACGGCCGCCGCAGTCGAGACACTGCGCATAAGTGCCATTGCCATGCAGTTCGATGATTCGTTCGGCCGGAACGCCGGACGCCTGATGCAGTCCATCGATGTTCTGCGTGATGATGTGGCTGACCTTGCCTGCCGCGACGAGTCGCGCGAGCGCCGCATGTCCGCGACCGGGACGCGCGCCTGCGTAGATATCGTCCATCGCGAACTTGCGACGCCAGGCTTCGAGCCGCATGTCCTCGTCGGCCAGAAACTGATCGAACGGAATGGGCGGATGACGCTTCCATGCGCTGCCGGGCGAACGGAAGTCCGGCACGCCGCACTCGGTCGAAATGCCGGCGCCCGTGAAAGCCACGATGGCCTCCGCTGCGTCGATCATGTCGGCGAGCGTTCGTTCCCCGGCTGGATACTGACTCATCAGGCGATACTCCCTGTCGTCTTGGAATCGCGAACCGCGCGGATCGTTCCAGGCTTGATTGCGCGCGCGACGCAGGGTCAGATAGGGCGTCCCGGGAGATGAGCCATGGAAATCCGCAACCTAGGCCGGTCCGGCCTGAAAGTGTCAGTCGTCGGACTGGGCTGCAACAATTTCGGCGGACGCACCGGCATCGAGGAGTCGCGCGCCGTGATCCATGCCGCGCTCGACCACGGCGTCACCCTGTTCGACAGCGCCGACATCTATGGCAATCGCGGCGGGTCTGAAGTGGCGCTCGGCCAATGGCTCGGGTCGCGCCGCAAGGATATCGTGCTGGCGTCCAAGTTCGGCATGGCGATGGACGACGAGGGCCGCAAGGCTGGCGGCTCGCGCCGCTACATCATGCAGGCGGTCGAGGACTCTCTGCGCCGCCTGAAGACCGACTGGATCGACCTCTACCAGTTTCACCGCCCCGACCCCGCGACCCCGATCGAGGAAACGCTGCGCGCGCTCGGCGATCTGATCACGCAAGGCAAGGTGCGCTACATCGGCTGCTCCAACATGGCGCCCTGGGCGGTGGTCGACGCGCGCTGGACGGCGGACACGCGCAGCCTGTCTTCTTTCATATGCGCGCAGGACGAATATTCCCTGCTCCACCGCACGCCGGAAGCCGAGCTGATCCCCGCCTTGCGCGCCAAGGGCATGGGGCTCCTGCCCTACTATCCCTTGGCGAGCGGCCTTCTCTCCGGGAAATACACAAAAGGCGCCGCGCTGTCGGGCGACACGCGCTTCGGCAAGGATGCGCGCTCGCGTGATCGCTACATGACCGAGGCCAACTGGACGCGGGTCGACAAGCTCGACGCCTTCGCCCGGGCGCACGGGCGCGACCTGCTGACGCTTGCCTTCTCCTGGCTCGCCGCGCAGGACGTCGTCAGCAGCGTCATCGCGGGCGCGACCCGCCCTGAACAGATCGCCGCCAATGTCGCGGCGGCCTCGTGGAATTTGACGCCGGCGGAGCTGGCCGAGATAGACGCACTGACGGCCTGAGCGCGCGGAACGGCAACGATGGAGCGACGTTGACCGGCGCCCTTTCGCGCGAGATCCCCAGATGCCCGACACAAAAGAGAAGTCTGCGACCGGCTCGCCCACCGGCCTGCATCTGCATGGCGCGCTTGAACTGCCCTCCGTGGTCATCGACAGCTACAATCTCGAGCTGCGTGAAAAGGACGGCTTCATCGGCGACCGCGCTTCGAAGCGCGCCTTCCACCAGATCCTCGAAGACTGGCGCGACCGCGTCCGCAAGGTCGATGAAGACCCGCTCGGCGACGAGCACGCCATGGAGATGGGCAAGAAGAAGCTCGACGAATTGCTGGTGAGCGGGGATCCCGAGGCCGCCGGCGTCCTGCATGGCGCCATCGAGGACTTCGCCCAGGAGTTCGCCACGGTCACCCGGCGCTTCCTGCGCGCCAAGGGCTGGACCGACACGCAGCGCATCGTCGTTGGCGGCGGCTTTCGTGAAAGCCGCATCGGCGAGCTGGCGCTCGGCCGCGCCGCCATCCTGCTCAAGGCGAGCGGTGTCGCGATCGAGCTTATCCCGATCCGCAATCACCCGGACGAAGCCGGCCTGATCGGCGCCGCCCATCTCATGCCGGCCTGGACACTGTCGGGTCACGACGCGATGCTCGCCGTCGACATCGGCGGCTCGAACATTCGCGCCGGCGTCGTCTCGCTCAACATGAAGCAGGCGTCCGATCTGTCGAAGGCGAAGGTCTGGAAGTCGGATCTGTGGCGCCATGCCGATGAATCGCCCAAGCGCGACGACGCCGTGGACCGGCTCGTCTCCATGCTCGAGACGCTGATCCAGAAGGCCGAAAAGGAAAAGATAAGCCTCGCGCCGCTGATCGGCATCGGCTGCCCCGGCGTCATCGACGCTGACGGCTCCATCGATCGCGGCGGGCAGAACCTGCCGGGCGGCAATTGGGAAAGCGGACGCTTCAACCTGCCCAAGATCCTGCGCGAGCGGATCCCGCAGATCGGCGATCACGAAACCATGGTGGTCATCCACAATGACGCCGTGGTGCAGGGCCTGAGCGAAGTGCCGTTCATGACCGACGTCGAGCACTGGGGCGTGCTGACCATCGGCACCGGCCTCGGCAATGCGCGGTACACGAACCGCGAAAAGCCGAAAGCCAAGGATGCGCCCAAGAAGAACGGCAAGAAGAAGGACTAGGCGCGCAGGCTCATCTGCGCGAACTGGACCACCTGGGCCGCCATGATCTCGATCTGCTTGCCGATGGCTTCTTCCGAGCAGCCATCGGCGGTGAACTTCACCACCGCCGAATTGATCGCCACGCCGAGCGGCGCGTTCCATCCGCGCAGCGCATGCCCGATGGCGCGCAGCTGGCTGAGGACGACGCCCGGACCCTGATAGCCGTAGCCGCAGCCAATGGCGCCCACCGCGCGACCATCGAAATAGACGCGCGGATCGGCCCGCATTTCCTCGACATAGTCGATCGCGTTCTTGACCAGGCCCGAGACGCCGCCGTGATAGCAGGGCGACGACAGGATGACGCCATCGGCGCGGCGCAAGGCCTCGACGAGCTTGCGGCCGTTTTCGTCAGTGCTGGCGGTGGCGGGATCGTACATCGCCATCTGCAACTCGGTCCCGCCGAACAGCTGCGTCTCGGCGCCCAGCGAGCGCGCGTGCGCCAGCGCGAATGCGAGCGCCTGCTCGGAGGAGGAGCCGGGGCGCGTGGTGCCGCCGATGCCGACGATGAAGGGCTTGCTGCTCATGTCGTTCTTTCCTTTTCTTGTTGTGTCAGCGCGTGAGCGGCTTGCCGGCGAGCCAGTCGGCGCCGTCCGCATAAAGCTTCTCGACCTGTGGGCCCTGCAGGCCCGGCATGTCCTTCTTCACCGGATAACCGATCTCGGACTGCAGATAGGCGAGATGGCGATAGCCTTCCGGGAAGGCGTTCAGGAGCTCGGGCTTCAGTTGCAGTTTCGCAGCCGGATCGACCGGATCCATGCGGTCTTTTTCGTAGATCGGCTGGCGCAGCACGAAGCCCCAACGGCCATCGCGCTTTTCGAGGAAGTCGTAGAAGCGGCCGGTGCAGACCACGTCGACGAGCACGTCATGCACCAGCGCGCGCTGCGAGATGGTCATCTTGGTCTGCGCGATGGCGCGCGTGCCGGAGATGTCGGCCGAGTGTCCGCCGAGGAAATGCAGGATGCTGACGCCCTTGGCCCAGCCCTTCTTGCTCATGTCGATGAACTCGTCCGCCGTGCCCTGCGTCCAGGTCGCCATCATGCGGCCGTCGTCGAACCAAACCGTGCGGAAGCGGTCCCAATGCCCGGCGTCGCGCCAGACCACCCAGTTTTCAACCAGCTGACGACTGGCCAGTTGGTCGAGCAGCAGCTCGTTCATCGTCCCTCACCCGGGTTTTATGCACGGCGACAGGCCGCTTCGCGCCGCACTATAGACGCGACGCGCCAGACGCCGCAACGCGCGGCGATCGTCGTTGCAATCCGAGCCTCACGACCCCCACCCCGCTCGGCTACGCCGAGTCGCCCTCCCCGCAAGGGGGAGGGTATGCAGCGAGATCCATGTTCGCGCGCAACGCATGGCGTTCCCTTCCCCCTTGCGGGGAAGGGCCAAGGATGGGGGTCGACGAGTCTTTGCCGCTCATCGCACACACCGATCAATCGCCGCGTCGCGCGCTCGCAATGACGCTCCACACTTGCGCTGGATGCTTTTCCGGTATTCCATTCAGGCAAGCATAAAACTTGAAGTCGGGAGGAAGCGATGAAAGGCATGGTCCA
>JAQGKM010000477.1 GCA_028290125.1 Hyphomicrobiales bacterium
CCAGACGCATCTTCAGGGTAACGGGAATGCGCACCGCGCCGACTGTCGCGCGCACGAGAGAGATGGCGTGGTCGAGATCGCGCATCAGCGCCGACCCCGCATAGCCGCCGGTCACGCGCTTGGCCGGACACCCCATGTTGATATCCACCATGGCGGCGCCGGAGGCTTCCGCCAGTTTCGCCGCTTCGCCCATCCAGTAAGGATCGCAGCCGGCGATCTGGACGACATGCGGGGCGACGCCCTCGCCTTCTGCCCGCACGCGCGTCTCCTCGTCGCCGCGCACGTAATCGTCGGACGCGACCATTTCGGAGACGACAAGTGAAGCGCCGAAACGCCGGGCGATGCGGCGCATGCCGACATCGGTCACGCCCGACATGGGAGCCAGAATGGCGCGGCCGTCGAGAACGACAGAGCCGACCGCAAGCGGCGACCGTGCCTTAACGGAAGCCGCGGAGTTGGTGCCTAAAATATGGGCATCAGCTAGCATTTGGCGATCATAACGGCATTTGTGCAATGCGCAATGGACGCGAGAGCGGAAGACGCCACGACCTTGTACGGGGCGCCTTCCGGAGACTGTGTCAGGCCAGCGCCTTGAGCGCCGCGCGTCCGGCATAACGCGCGGACGTTCCAAGCTCTTCCTCGATGCGGATGAGCTGGTTGTACTTCGCCAGTCTGTCCGAGCGGGCGAGCGAGCCGGTCTTGATCTGTCCGCAGTTGGTGGCGACCGCGAGGTCGGCGATGGTCGCGTCCTCTGTCTCGCCCGAGCGATGCGACATGACGGCGGTGTAGCCGGCGCGCTGCGCCATTTCGACGGCGGCCAATGTCTCGGTCAGCGAGCCGATCTGGTTGACCTTCACGAGGATCGAGTTGCCGACGCCCTGCTTGATGCCCTGCGACAGGCGCGTGACGTTGGTGACGAAGAGATCGTCGCCGACGAGCTGGCACTTGCCGCCGATCTTGTCGGTGAGCAGCTTCCAGCCGGCCCAATCGTCCTCGGCCATGCCGTCTTCGATCGACACGATCGGATAGGAGGCGACCAGCTGAGCGAGGTAATCGACCTGCTGTTCGATCGAGCGGGTCTTGCCTTCGCCTTCATAGTGATAGGCGTTGTCCTTGAAGAATTCGGTTGAAGCGCAGTCGAGGCCGAGCATCATGACGTCGCCCGGCTTGAAGCCGGCCTTCTCGATGGCCTTCATGCAGAAGTCGAGTGCGGCTTCGGCCGACGGCAGATTGGGGGCGAAGCCGCCCTCGTCGCCGACGTTGGTATTGTGGCCGGCCTTCTTGAGCTCGCCCTTCAGCACCTGGAACACTTCAGCGCCCCAGCGGATCGCCTCGCGGCAGCTCGGCGCGCCGACCGGCAGGATCATGAATTCCTGGAAGTCGATCGGGTTGTCCGCGTGCATGCCGCCGTTGACGATGTTCATCATCGGGGTCGGCAGCAGGCGCGCCTGCGTGCCGCCGACGTAGCGGTAGAGCGGCAGGCCGGAGGCGTCGGCCGCAGCCTTGGCGACCGCAAGCGAGACGCCCAGGATCGCGTTGGCGCCGAGGCGCGCCTTGTTGGGCGTGCCGTCGAGGTCGATCATGGTCTGGTCGACCAGCACCTGGTCCTCGGCGTCGAGACCGCCGATGGCGCTGTAGATTTCATCATGAATGGCGGCGATGGCCTTCAGCACGCCCTTGCCGCCGAAGCGAGACTTGTCGCCATCGCGCAGCTCGACCGCTTCATGCGCGCCCGTCGATGCGCCCGACGGAACCGCCGCGCGGCCCTGCGAGCCGTCTTCCAGCACGACGTCGACTTCGACGGTCGGATTGCCGCGGCTGTCCATGATTTCGCGGGCGATGATGTCGACGATGGCTGTCACTTGCGGGCTCCTGAGCGTACGGAGGGAGATGTGTGGCGTCTGTTTAGGCGAAACCTGCCCCACGGGGAAGGCCCGTGGATGAGCGAAGTCCGCGAAAGGTTGATGACGGCCGCGACAGGGTTTAATGAGGCGCCGCCGGGCGCCTTTGCGCCTGAGGCTTGAGCGAGATCCCACCATGAGCAATCCCGGCGCGCCGCAGCAGCTCGGCCAGCACGTTCCCATGCCGCAATCGCCTGAAGAGGCGAACCTGGAGCGCGTGCCCAATCCGCATCCGGGCACGAATTACCTTGCGCGCTTCACCTCGCCGGAATTCACCTCGCTGTGTCCCGTGACCGGCCAGCCGGACTTCGCCCATATCGTCATCGACTACGTGCCGGGCGACTGGCTGGTGGAATCCAAGTCGCTGAAGCTCTACCTCTCGTCCTTCCGCAACCACGGCGCCTTCCACGAGGATTGCACGATCCGCATCGCCAAGGACCTCGCCGCGCTGCTCGAGCCGAAATGGCTGCGCATCGGCGGCTACTGGTACCCGCGCGGCGGCATTCCGATCGACGTGTTCTGGCAGACCGGCGAAGCGCCTGCGGGAACGTGGATCCCGGACCAAGGCGTGCCGAGCTATCGCGGACGGGGGTGAGGTTGTCATTGCGAGGAGCGCAGCGACGCGGCAATCCATCTAAATGGCAGCCATCCGAAGATGGATTGCCACGTCGCCTTCGGCTCCTCGCAATGAGGAAACTGACGCCGTCATTGCGAGCGCAGCGAAGCAATCCAGAGCCGCCGTGGAATCTTTCGCCATCGTCATTGCGAGGAGCGCAGCGACGCGGCAATCCAGAATCCCGACATCTCGAAGAGTAGATCTGTGCAACAGGCACTAATGGCTATCACGCCCCATGCGTGCCTTGATTGCTCCGCTCCGCTCGCAACGACGGCGGGAGGTTAAGCAAAGGTCTCCCGATGGGAGAGGGTTTGCACCACAGTTTGCAGGTGATCGGCGAGCGCTTGTCGATTTTCAAACCTCGGCAAATCGCCGAACGGAATCGCGTCTCCGATCTCCACTTGCACATCGCGCCCGATATGCCGGCGCAATTCGTGAAAGAACAATGCAAGCCGCAATGTCGGATGGATGTGACTCGCAATCTGAAATGCCCGCGAATTCTCGCCGCGAAAATAAACCGGCAAGACACGCGCGCATGATTTCTCGACGAGTTGAGCGACGATCGGCTGCCAGCGTTTTTCCACGGCAGGCAAGCGCCCGAATACGTCCGGCGACGTCGCCACCTCGCCCGCCGGAAAGATGATCAGCGCGCCGCCCTTGGCCAGATGCGCGCGCGCCTTGGCGCGAGACTCGACATTGGTTCTCAGCGCTTCCGGCGTCGCGTCGAAGTCCACCGGCAAAACGAAATCGCGGATTTCTGGCGCGCGCAGTAGCACCGCATTGGTGAGCAGCAGATAGTCGCGTCGCACCTTGTGCACGAGCGACGCCAGCGCGACGCCGTCGAGCACGCCGAAGGGATGGTTGGACACGATCACCAGCGGGCCCTCGCGCGGCGCGCGCTCCAGCGCCTCCGTGTCGTAGCGCAGCGTGACGCGAAGCGTGCGGAGACTGGCGCTCCACCAGTCCTCACCATCGCGCATGTCGCGACGATTTTGCAGGTAGAGCTTTTCGACCGCGCGCGCGCCGGTGATCCTTTCGAGCGCGCGGATCAGGACGCGGCGCACCAAGGGCGTTTCCGCATCCACATAGCTGAAGGGCGTGTCATTCATGGCGCCGCCCTAGCCGGCTTTCGTGACGCTTTGACGTCAGCGCTGCTTGGACAGCTTGTCGAAGGCCATCAGCTGACGCAACAGCGCTTCCATCTCGTTCAACGGCACCTGATTGGGACCGTCCGAAAACGCCTGCGCGGGATTGTCGTGGCTCTCGATGAATACGCCCGCAACGCCGACCGCGACCGCCGCGCGCGCCAGCACCGGCACGAACTCGCGCTGGCCGCCAGATGACGTGCCCTGCCCGCCCGGCTGCTGCACCGAATGCGTGGCGTCGAAGATCACGGGCGCGCCGGTCTGCTCGGCCATGATCGGCAGCGACCGCATGTCCGTGACCAGCGTGTTGTAGCCGAAGCTCGCGCCGCGCTCGGTGACGAGCACATTGGCGTTGCCGGCGCCCGTCAGCTTGGCGACGACGTTCTTCATGTCCCAAGGCGCGAGGAACTGGCCCTTCTTGACGTTCACGGGCTTGCCGGTCGCCGCGGCGGCGAGCAGCAGGTCCGTCTGGCGGCACAGGAACGCCGGGATCTGCAGCACGTCGACGACTTCCGCCGCGATGGCGCATTGATCGTTCTCGTGCACGTCGGTGACGACCGGCACGCCGAAGCGCTCCTTGATCTCGGCGAAGACCGGCAGCGCCTGCCTCAGCCCGAGGCCGCGACGGCCCTCGAGCGAGGTGCGGTTGGCCTTGTCGAAGGAGCTCTTGTAGACGAGGCCGATGCCGAGCTTTCGGGTGATCTCCACGAGCGCGGAGGCCATGGTGAGCGCGTGGTCGCGGCTTTCCATGGCGCAGGGGCCCGCCATGATGGCGAGCGGCAGGCGATTGCCGAAGGTGACCGCGCCCGGACCCGTCCCGATGGTGACTTCCGCCTTGGCATGCATGTGACAACCCCGAAAACGAAAACAGGCCCCTGCGCTACAGAAGGCGGCCCGGCCTGACAAGCCCGGAGTTGCGGCTCACTCGGTCACGGCCTCGAACGCCAGCGCGGCGCCGAACGCGGCGGATGGCGGCACCACCAGCCGCTGCCCCACGCGTTCCGCCGCAATCTCGTTGTCCTGCAAGATCTCGGCGGCAACCGAAAGGTCCCGCACGGCGATCCGGCAGGCGGCGATGCGCGGCTCGGCATCGTCGCGGCCCAACGCCGCCGCGCCGAAACGGTGAATGAAGGCCGCCCGGGTGAGGACTTCGATCGACTGCTCGTCGGCCACCTCGAGATCGATGCCCATCGAGGTCGCCAGCATTTCGCGCTGTCCCGTGACGGCGGACAGGAATTCGGCATGGGCGGACGGATTTTCCGCCACCATGACCACGCCGGCGACGCCGACGGCGCCGTTGGGATGCACCTGCTGCGCGGGGGCGTAGAAGTCTTCGGGATGATGGTGCTGGCAGGCGAACAGGCCGACGTGCGGCATGAGCTTCGAATGCGCGAAGGCCAGCGTGAAGGCCACATGGCTGTCGGCGCCATCCGCCTTCTTGCCCTTTCGCTCGAAATGAAACGGTTCGAAGGCGCCGGCGCCGGAGGCCTTGAACTCGGCGCGCGTGGCGGCAGCGTCCTTCGTCTGCAGCGCCAGCATCGCCACGCCTTCCTGACGCGCGAGTTCGTCCGAAACGAAACCCGCGAAGGAAAAGACATGCGGGTCGAGGTCGACCGGCGCCTTGAAGCCCGGCCCCTGCCCGATCAGCTCCAGGAAGTGATCCGGAAACTGGATGATGTGGTTCTCGGTGCCCCACGGAGGGTGGTTGCGGGCGCCGACGGTGAAACCGAGCCGCTGATAGAACGCGGCCTGCTGGCCGAGATCGCGGGACGCATGGACGACATGGTCGATGGCGCGCGGCATGGGCTTGCCTTTCATTGGCATATGGTATCAGATGCCATCATTCATTTTAGTCGATTTCATTTCATGCCCAAAGCCATTCTGGAAGTTTATTTCAAACAGGTATCTGCGGACGGGGCCATCCTCGAGATGACTGGCGGCTTCCGGTCGCCAGTTCCGAGCGTCCTCATGGCCTGAAGTATTCCCTGTTCTATGGGAAGTACGGAAAGAGGTTGGTGGCCTATGACAATGAAAGAGGAAAAGGGGATCATCGTCATATCGGACCGCTCGAATAGGTTTATGCCTTCACCTCTTTGGAACGATTGATCACGGATTTTGAATAAGACGTCCGGCGAATGAGGCTACGGAAATGAAAGAGCGCACGCTTCATATCAGGATCGAGAGCACCGATGAGCTGTTCAATCGCGCTCGCGCGGTTGCACGAAAGATCGACAAGGGCGAACACCGA
>JAQGKM010000009.1 GCA_028290125.1 Hyphomicrobiales bacterium
TTCATGCCCAAGGGCTACCGCCTCGCGCTGTCGCATTACAACGGCGTGTCGCTGTGGTTTCCCAACATGGCGGCCGAGCCCGAAACCTTCAAATGGGCCGGCTCGCATCTCGACGTGACCGTCTCGGTCGACGGCAAATTCATCGTCAGCGCCATGCAGGAAAGCGCGCTGCATGGCTGGCGCGTGCAGGACCACAAGGACATGCGCATGACGGGCTATCCGTCGAAGACGCGCTCCTTCACATGGTCGGCCGATGGCGGCTGGCTGGCGACGTCCGGTGCGGAAGCCTGCATCGTCTGGCCGTTCCAGTCGAAGGACGGGCCGATGGGCAAGGGCCCGCGCGAATGCGGCGTGCGCCCGGCGAAGGTCACGCGCGTGGCGTTCCATCCGAAAAGCCTCGTGGTGGCGATCGGCTATGACGACGGCTGGGTGATGATCTGCCGCATCACGGATGCTGCGGAGATCCTCGTGCGCTCGACGCAGGACAGCGACGCGAAGGATCGCGCGATCTCGGTGCTGGCCTGGAGCGCCGATGGCGGACGCTTGCTGTTTGGCGCGGAGGACGGTGCGGCAGGCGTGCTGGACGTGCCGGGTGCGTAGCGCTTTCTCTTCCCTTCTCCCGCGCTGGCGGGAGAAGGTGGCCCGCGAAGCGGGTCGAATGAGGGCGTTGAAATTGTCGCAAACGCCCTCACCCGTCATGCTTCGCATGCCACCCTCTCCCGTTCCACGGGAGAGGCGCGCGCACCACGAAGGATAGCGATGTCCATGATCGCCAATGTTCTCTCCATCGCGGGCTCCGATCCGTCAGGCGGCGCTGGCGTGCAGGCGGATATGAAAACCTTTTCGGCGCTCGGTTGCTACGGCATGGCGGCGATCACCGCGCTGACGGCGCAGAACACGCGCGGCGTGACCGGCGTGCATGTGCCGCCCGCCGATTTCGTCGCCGCACAGATCGAGGCGATCTTCGCCGACGTGCGCGTCGACGCCGTCAAGATCGGCATGCTGGCGAGCCCCGAGATCGTCGTCACGGTGGCGCACTGCCTTGCGCGCCACAAGCCGGCGCACGTCGTGCTCGACCCGGTGCTGGTCGCCACCAGCGGCGACAGCCTCGGCGCGCCGGGCGTCGTGGACGCCATGCGCACGCATCTGTTCCCGCTCGCCTCCGTCATCACCCCGAACCTGCCGGAAGCCGCGACGCTGGCCGGCGAGGCCGAACCTGACGATGTCGCCGGCATGGAGCGTCTGGCCGAGATCCTGCACCGGCAGGGCGCCCGCGCCGTGCTGGTGAAGGGCGGGCACCTGTCGGGCGATATGGCTGAGGACACGCTTTTTGCAGGCGGGCGTGTGACCCGTTATTCAGCGCCGCGCGTAGATACGCGCAACACCCATGGCACGGGTTGCACGCTGTCCTCCGCCATCGCCGCGCATCTCGCGCGCGGGCTGGCTCTGGACGAGGCGATCCGCGCCGCCAAGGATTACCTGACCGAGGCGCTGCGCGCGGCCGATCGACTTTCGGTTGGCCACGGCCATGGACCGGTCCATCATTTCGCGCGCCTCTGGCCGCACTGAAACGAGACGACATGCTGCAGACCGTCAAACCCAGTCCCGATTTCGCCGCGCCCGGCCAGCCCGCGCCGGCGTCATGGCCCGCCGGCCATCCCGCGGCGGGCTTCGGGCGGATCGGCGTTTTGCTCGTCAATCTCGGCACGCCCGACGCCACCGATTACTGGTCGATGCGGCGATACCTGAAGGAATTCCTGTCCGACCGTCGCGTCATCGAAGTGCCGCGCGCGATCTGGTGGCCGGTGCTGAACCTGATCATTCTCAGCGTGCGTCCGGGCCGCAAGGGCAAGGATTACGACACGATCTGGAACAAGGAGCGCAACGAGGGTCCGCTGCGCACCATCACGCGCGCGCAGGCCGAGAAACTCGCCGAATTCGTGCAGCAGGGCGGGGTGGGCGGCGACCCGTCGCGCATCGTCGTCGACTGGGCGATGTGCTACGGCAATCCCTCGATCGCGTCGCGGGTCGAGGCTTTGCAGAAACAGGGCTGCGAACGCATCCTGCTGGTGCCGCTCTATCCGCATTATGCGGCGGCGACGACCGCCACCGTTTGCGACAAGATGTTCGACGTGCTGAAGACCATGCGCTGGCAGCCGATCCTGCGCGTCGCGCCGCCATGGCATGACGATCCGGTCTACATCGACGCGCTGGCGGATTCGATTACCGAGAGCCTGGCGAAGCTCGATTTCGAGCCGGATCTCGTGCTCGCGTCCTACCACGGCGTGCCGCGCGAATATCTCGACAAGGGCGATCCCTATCATTGCCATTGCATGAAGACGTCGCGCCTGCTGCGCGAGCGTCTCGGCTGGCCGGCCGAAAAACTCATGACGACGTTCCAGTCGCGCTTCGGCCCAGCCGAATGGCTGCGGCCCTACACGGACGAAACCATCAAGGGCCTGCCCGCCAAGGGCGTGAAGAAAATCGCGGTGATCACGCCGGGCTTTGCGGCGGATTGCCTGGAGACGATCGATGAAATCGGCGCCGAGAACCGCGAGTACTTCATGGAGCACGGCGGCGAAAAATTCGCGCGCATCGACTGCCTGAACGATTCCGCCGGCGGCATGCGGGTGATCGACGCACTTGTGAAGCGGGAATTGATGGGGTGGGTCTGACGGGCGCCAACCTTCTCCCGCTGGCGGGAGAAGGTGTCGCGTGACACGCGACGGATGAGGGCGGTTGTCGCAGGCGCCCTCACCCGTCATGCTTCGCATGCCACCCTCTCCCGCCAGCGCGGGAGAGGGGCGCGCGCAACCGGAGAGCACAATGTCCCTGTCTCCCAACGGCTACTGCATGGTCCTCACCACGGCGCAGGGCGAGTGCACGCAGCGGATCATCGAGGCCGTGCTCTCGCGTGAGCTGGCCGCCTGCGTTCAGGTGATGCCGATCCGCAGCCATTATGTCTGGCAGGGCGTGCTGCGCGACGAGGCCGAGGAACTGCTGTTCATCAAGGCCAAGGTGGACGACTGGGAAGACCTGAAAGCGGCGATCGTCAAGGCCCACACCTACGACATTCCCGAAGTGCTGCGCTTCGATGTGGAGGCCGGTGGACAGGCCTATCTGGAATGGATCACGGCGGTGACGCGGAAGGGCTGAGCTTGAGCCTCGTCATTGCTGTGCAGGTCCGACAAATCGCTGATCGAAGAATCCTGCAAGTGACGCATGGGATTCCCCTCCCCCTTGTGGGGAGGGGCTAGGGGTGGGGGTCGTGAGGCGCTCATTAATAAACGCCTCACGACCCCCACCCCGCTCGCTGCTACGCAGCGAGTCGCCCTCCCCACAAGGGGGAGGGGAATGGCGTGCGTCGGGCGAAAGAATTCGATCAGCGAAGTGTTGAACCTGCACAGCAATGACGAGGCGGGGCGCCTTGAAACCCCAAAAACCACTTCCTACCTCTGGATCAGCGCGGGCCGTAACGGACGCGCTACACGTCGGCGCCCCGCCCTGAATGGGGGCCGGGGATGGCCACATGTCGCTTCACTTGGAGGATATGTCATGCGTCACTTCGATCTTTCGCCGCTCTATCGTTCGACCGTCGGCTTCGACCGTCTGTTCTCGCTGCTCGACCAGGTGTCGGGCGTGGAAGCGGCCAATACCTACCCGCCCTACAACATCGAGCGCACGGGCGAGAACGCCTATCGCATCTCTGTCGCGGTCGCCGGCTTCGCCGAGAGCGACCTGACGATCGAGACCCGCGAGAACACGCTCATCCTGAAGGGCTCGAAAGAGAACCGCAGCGAGTCGGCGGCGACTCCGGCCGAGGTCCTGTACCAGGGCATCGCGGCGCGCGCCTTCGAACGCCGGTTCCAGCTCGCCGACCACGTTTCGGTCACGGGCGCCTCGCTGCAGAACGGGCTGCTGCACGTCGATCTTGTGCGCGAAATTCCCGAAGCCGCGAAGCCGCGCCGCATTCCGATCGGCGGCGCGCAGCTCGTGGAAGCGTCGAAGGCGGCCTGATCGCCGCACGACGCAGTCGCGAAACAGAAAGGGCGCCTTGCGGCGCCCTTTTTTTGCGTGTCACGGCGCGCCGTCGGCCGGTTTATCGGGGGCGGTTTCGCCCGGCGTCTTGTACAGCGGGATGACGCGCGGTCCGGCGGCCGGCGCCGGTTCGACGCTGGCGGTGGCGGGCGGCGCCGGCGGACGCTGTTCGGCTGCGGTCGGGGCAGGCCTGGCAGATGCCGGGGCCGCCGGGGGAGCGGCGGGCGCCGTCTCGGGTTTCGCGACAGGCGCCTTCGGCTCGACCCGCGCGGTCGCGGGTTTCTTTGGCTGCGCCGGCTTGCGCTGGGCGGGGCCGACGCCCGGGATCACGCGCGGCGGCTCTGCGCGCGGCGGACCGAACCCGTCGTCGTCCGTCCAGGGCTCGTCCTCACGGCGCGACAATGCGCGTGGCGCAGGCGCGGCGGCGCTCCGGCGCAGGATGCTTCCGTCATAGGCGTCGATCGCGAGCCGCACGCGGCGTCCGCCGGGATCGACGGCCTCGACGAGATAGACGTCGTTGCTGCGCGCAATCGAGGGGTTCACCTGATAGCCGCGCCGCGCCAGCATGGACGCGATCTCGCGCCGGCTGATCGGCGCCGCCTCGCGATAGGGGCGGTCGTAGCCGCCGCCGTAGCCGTCATCCAAGGGCACGTCGAAACGTCCGCCCCAGGTGTCGAAGAAGAATTGCGCCTGCGCGACGCCAGGCGCGGCGATCGCGCCAGCGAGGCCCGCGAGCAGGGTCACGGCTTTAAGCCCGGTCAGCGCCATTGTGAAAGCCTCCACGCATCAGAAGTCTGGACAACTCCATGAGGGGAGATTCAGGCGGCGCTGCGGCCAAATTTCTGCAATTTGTGAATGGTCAGGCGGAGGCGCGGGCGATCCTGAGGAATTGGTCGACATCCTCCGGCGTGGTCGCGAAGGAGGTCACGAGCCGCACGAACACCTCGTGCGCGCCGGGCGCCTGCATGGCGGTGAGGCCGCGCGCGCCCCAATCGTAATAGCGCGCGCCGGCGGATCGAAGCGCGCGGTCGATCTCGTGCGGCAGGACGGTGAAGACCTCGTTGACCTGCCGCGGCCAGGGCGTGCGCACGCCGGGAATCTCGGACAGCCCGATGGCGAGGCGAGCCGCCATGGCGTTGGCGTGGCGGGCGAGCTCGCGCCAATGATTGTCCTCCAGCCACGCCACCATCTGCGCGCCGAGAAACCGGCCCTTGGACAGCGTGTGACCGGCGCGCTTGCGGCGGAACGGCAGGTCGGCCGCCAGCGCCGGATCGAACACCACCACGGCCTCGCAGGCGAGCGCTCCGTTCTTGGTGGCGCCGAGCGACAGAATGTCCACGCCAGTCTGCCAGCTCGCCTGCGCGGGCGAGCAGCCGAGCGTCTCGAGCGCATTGGCGAAGCGCGCGCCGTCCATGTGGACGCGCAGGCCGGCGCCGTGCGCGAGAGCGGCCAGAGTCCGCACCTCCTCGAGCGTGTAGAGCGTGCCGCATTCGGTCGCCTGCGAGACCGACAGGGCGGCGGGCTGCACCTGCTTGACGAGCCCGGCCGGGAATCGCGCGAGGGCGTCTTCCAGCGCTGCGGGCGTGATCTTTCCGTGGGCGCCTTTCAACCCGACCAGCTTGGCCCCTGCCGTGAAAAATTCCGGGGCGCCGCATTCGTCATCGTTGATGTGCGCATCTTCGTGGCAGAGGACCGCGCCCCACGGCGGGGTGAGCGCCGCGAGCGCAAGTGCGTTGGCGGCGGTGCCGGTGGTGACCAGAAAGACGGCGCATTCCCGCTCGAAGACCTCTGACAGCCGGTCTTGCGCCTGCTGGCTGTAGGTGTCTGCGCCATAGGCAGGCGCGAAGCCCGAATTGGCGGCCACCACCGCCTGCAGAATTCGGGGGCTGGCGCCGCCCGCATTGTCACTTGCGAAATCCATGAAGCCGCCTGAAATTCCGTGATGATGGACGTTTCGGGGACGCTTTCGGGCGCGACCGCGCCTGCGCTCAGACGCCGCTTCCCTACCGTCTTTTGATCGCTTGTGTGGATGCCATAATTCTGGCATGTTCGCGCGCCGTCAATAGGACAGCTTTACTGACCATTTGGGCGCGGACCTTCAGCCTCCGGGCTGGCGGCGCGCGTCTTGCACTGCCAAGGTGGAACAGCCAGGGCGTTCTGGGACGGGACGATGACGCGAGCGATGAGTACGCGGCCGTCCGGTTTCGACTGTAGTGTGATCGTTGAAAGCGATCTGGAGCGAGCGATGAGCGGTATTTCGAAGGACGACATGACGGGCGGAGTGATGACCGGACAGACCGGCGCGTCGAAACGCACGCCGCTTGCCGCCCCCGCCCATGCGAGCCTTCCCGGAGTTCACCCCATGTCTGAGACCATTTCGCATTACGACCCCGCGTTCCCCGCGCCTCATGGCCTGTACGATCCGGCCAACGAGAAGGACTCCTGCGGCGTCGGCTTCGTCGCGAACATGCACAATCAGAAGTCGCATGACATCGTCGCGAAGGGCCTCGAGATCCTTCTGAACCTCGATCATCGCGGCGCCGTCGGCGCTGATCCCAAGGCCGGCGACGGCTGCGGCATGCTCGTGCAGATTCCCGACCGCTTCCTGCGCGAAGAGGCGCAGCGCGCCGGCTTCACCCTGCCGGCGGCCGGCGACTACGCCGTCGGCGCGCTGTTCCTGCCGCGCGACGCCGAAGGCCGCGCGATCGTCCAGAAGATCGTCGAGGACGTGGTTGCGGCCGAAGGCCAGGTGTTCCTCGGCTGGCGCGACGTGCCGGTCGATCCCTCGGGGCTTGGCGAGAGCGTCAAGCCGACCGAGCCCGTGCACAAGCAGATCTTCATCCAGCGCGGCGACGCCACGCCCGATCAGGACATCTTCGAGCGCAAGTTGTTCCTGCTGCGCAAGGTGATCTCCAACACCGTCTACAATCTGAACGACGCGCGCACGAAGGGCTTCTACCCCGTGTCGCTGTCGTCGCGCACGCTCGTCTACAAGGGCATGCTGCTCGCCACCCAGCTCGGCGACTATTTCCTCGATCTGCGCGACGAGCGCATGGAATCGGCGATCTCGCTCGTCCATCAGCGCTTCTCGACCAACACCTTCCCGACCTGGTCGCTGGCGCATCCCTACCGCATGGTCGCCCACAACGGCGAGATCAACACGCTGCGCGGCAACGTCAACTGGATGGCGGCGCGTCAGGCGTCCGTCGCGTCCGACCTGTTCGGCGACGACATCCAGAAGCTGTGGCCGATTTCCTATGAAGGCCAGTCCGACACCGCCTGCTTCGACAATGCGCTCGAGTTCCTCGTGCAGGGCGGCTACTCGCTCGCCCATGCGATGATGATGCTCATCCCCGAAGCCTGGGCCGGCAACCCGCTGATGGATGAGGAGCGCCGCTCCTTCTACGAATACCATGCCGCGCTGATGGAGCCGTGGGACGGCCCCGCGGCTGTCGCCTTCACGGACGGTCGCCAGATTGGCGCGACGCTCGATCGCAACGGCCTGCGTCCGGCCCGCTACATCGTCACGGACGACGGCCTCGTCGTCATGGCGTCGGAAATGGGCGTGCTGCCGATTCCGGAAGAGAAGATCGTCACCAAGTGGCGCCTGCAGCCCGGCAAGATGCTGCTCATCGATCTCGAACAGGGCCGCATCGTCTCCGACGAGGAGATGAAGCGCGAACTGTCGACCTCGCATCCCTATCGCGAATGGCTCGACCGCACGCAGATCGTGCTCGAAGAGCTGAAGAGCGTCGAGCCGCGCGCCTCGCGCACCGACGTGTCGCTGCTCGATCGCCAGCAGGCGTTCGGCTACACGCAGGAAGACCTCGCGATCCTGCTCGCGCCGATGGGCATCACCGGCCAGGAAGCCGTCGGCTCGATGGGCACCGACACGCCGATCTCGGCCATGTCGAACAAGTCGAAGCTGCTCTACACCTATTTTAAGCAGAACTTCGCGCAGGTCACGAACCCGCCGATCGATCCGATCCGCGAAGAGCTCGTCATGAGCCTCGTGTCGTTCATCGGCCCGCGTCCGAACCTGCTCGACCATCAGGGCAACTCGAAGCGCAAGCGCCTCGAAGTCCGCCAGCCGATCCTGACCAACGGCGATCTCGAGAAGATTCGCTGCATCGGGCATTTCGAGGATTCCTTCGACACCAAGACGCTCGACATCACCTATCCGTCCGAGAAGGGCGTCGAGGGGATGGAGGCGGCTGTCATGCGCCTGTGCGAGCGCTCGGAAGCGGCGGTCAAGGGCGGCTACAACATCATCGTGCTGTCGGACCGCATGGTCGGCTCGGATCGCATTCCGATCCCGGCGCTGCTCGCGACGGCGTCCGTCCATCACCACCTTATCCGCAAGGGCCTGCGCACCTCGGTCGGCCTCGTCGTCGAAACCGGCGAAGCGCGCGAGACGCATCACTTCGCCTGCCTTGCCGGCTATGGCGCCGAAGCGATCAACCCGTGGCTCGCCTTCGAGACGCTGGGCGCCATGGCGAAGGACTTCCCCGAGGAAGTCGACGCCTATGAGGTCGTGAAGCGCTACATCAAGTCGATCGACAAGGGCCTGCTGAAGGTCATGTCGAAGATGGGCATCTCGACCTATCAGTCCTATTGCGGCGCGCAGATCTTCGACGCCATCGGCCTGTCGCGTGATTTCGTGAACCGCTTCTTCGCCGGCACGGCGACGACCATCGAGGGCGTCGGCCTCGCGGAAGTCGCGGAAGAAACCGTGTCGCGTCATCGCGACGCCTTCGGCGAGTCGCCGGTCTATCGCACCTCGCTCGATGTCGGCGGCGAATATGCCTACCGCGTGCGCGGCGAGGCGCATGCCTGGTCGGCGCAGTCGGTGTCGCTGCTGCAGCATGCGGTGCGAGGCAACAGCCAGGACAAGTACCGCGCTTTCGCGAAGCTGCTTAACGAGCAGAACGAGCACCTGCTGACGATCCGCGGCCTGTTCCGCATCAAGACCGCGGAAGAAGACGGACGCACGCCCGTGCCGCTCGACGAGGTCGAGCCGGCGGCAGACATCGTCAAGCGCTTCGTCACTGGCGCCATGTCGTTCGGCTCGATCTCGCGCGAGGCGCACACCACGCTCGCCATTGCGATGAACCGCATCGGCGGCCGCTCGAACACGGGCGAGGGCGGCGAGGAAGCCGACCGCTTCAAGCGGATGGCGAACGGCGATTCCATGCGCTCTTCGATCAAGCAGGTCGCATCCGGCCGCTTCGGCG
>JAQGKM010000011.1 GCA_028290125.1 Hyphomicrobiales bacterium
GGCATTGCCGCGCATGATGCCCGCGACCTCGACGTCCGAAAATTCGCAGCTCGCGACGAACTCGTGCGGGTTGCGGTCGCCGACCGGATAGTCGGTGCCGAGCACGATGCGGTCGGCGCCGACCGTCTCCGCCAGTGTCTGCAGCGCCTGTCTGTCGTAAACGCAGGTGTCGTACCAAAGCGTCTTCAGATATTCGGTCGGCGAGCGCGTCATGTTCACGCGCGTCGTCGGCTTCTCGAGCCAGTTCCGCTCGATGCGGCCCATGTAATAGGGCATGTAGCCGCCGCCGTGCGAGATGCAGATCGACAGCGACGGATAGGACTCGAGCACGCCCTCGTACATGAGGGACGCGATCGCCATTGCTTCCTCGAAGGACTGACCGATCGAATTCCACAGGAAGTGCTTGCGGAAGCGTGGATCCGGATTGCCTGCGGGGTGGATGTAGATCAGCGCGCCCTCTTCCGCCGCCGCGTCCCAGAACGGCCGCAGGCGCGCGTCGCCGATTTCCATGTCACCGACGCGCGTCGAGATGTTCATGCCGACGAAGCCAAGCTCGTCCATGCAGCGGCGCAGTTCCGCCGCCGCAAGCTCCGGCGCCTGCAGGGGCGCGGTGCCCAAGGCGAGAAAGCGCGACGGATCGCGCGCCGCGCGCTCGGCCACCCAGTCGTTCGAGCGCTGGTCGAGCGCAAGGCCTTCGTGAGCTGGCGCCCAATAGGTGCATTGATGCACGAGGCTCGCTGACAGCACCTGCACGCCGACGCCCATGTCGGCCATGTGGCCGACGCGCGCCTCCATGTCCCCCATCGAGCCGATGACGAAGTCGACGCGCTTGGCGGCTGCTGCGCGCGCCTCGTCGCTCAGCGTCACGCCCTCGGGCGGGCGCGTGAAAACGCTGTGCGCCTTCGTGACGTCCCATATTTCGGGCACGACCACATGCGCATGAACGTCGATCGGCCCGTCGGCCAGCTTGCGTGTCGGCATGTCGCTCATTCCGGCTGGATGCCGGCGGTCCGGATGACCTCCGCCCAACGCTTCAGGTCGCGCGCGACGATCTCCTTCAGCCTGTCGGGACCACCGCCGATCACCTGCAGCGCCTGCGCGTCGAGCTTCGCCTTGATCTCGGGATCGGCCAGCATGGCGTTGAGATCCGTGTTGTATCTCGTCACGACTTCGGCGGGCGTTCCGGCCGGCGCGAAGATCGCCCACCAATTGTCGATGTCGACGCCGGCAACGCCCGCTTCCGTCATCGTCGGCACGCTCGGCGCCAGCGCGATGCGCTTGTCGCCCGAGATCGCCAGGATCTTGACGTCGCCGCCCTGAGCAAGCGAATTCGCCTGCAGCGCAGGCATGAACATGCCGCCGATGTGGCCGCCCGCCAGATCCTGCATGGCGCCGGCCAGCTGGCGATAGGGCACATGGCGGAGCTTGGCGCCCGACTTCTGGTTGAACAATTCAAGCGCGATATGATGCGGCGAGCCCGGCCCCGGCGAGCCGAAGTTGACCTCATCGGGCTTCTTCTTCGCCAGGTCGACTAGCTCCTGCAGCGTGTTCACGCCGAGCGACTTGTGCACCGCGCATGCGAAGACCGAATAGACCAGCCCGGCCACGGGCGCGAAATTCGCGATCGGATCGTAAGGCGCGTTCTTGAACAGGCTGACGTTCATGACGAGCGTGTTGGCGGTCACCAGCATGGTGAGGCCATCGTGCGGCGCGCGCGCCACGGCTGCCGTGCCGATATTGCCGCTGGCGCCGACGCGATTGTCGACGATGATCGTCTGCTTCCACTTCGCCTGCAGATATTGCGCGGCGATGCGGCCGATCGTATCGGGTCCGCTGCCGGCGCTGAAGGGCACGATGAAAGTGATATTCTTGTCGCCGCCGGCGACCTGCGCCTGCGCGCCGCCGCTCAGCGTCGCGAGCGTCCCGCCTGCGAGCATCTGCGCAACGCCGCGACGCGTGAAATGATGGGCTGCCATAGGGCGCACTCTCCGGACACGTTTCCTCGATGGCCGGTTTTCCGGCTCAAGCGCATCTTACGATCTGGGGCGCGGGTGAAAAGCGCTTTTTTCCACCATGCAGGGCGGCTGTACCACGATGCGGGTTCGTCTTCGGCGGCTTACAGGGCGGGAGCCCGGGCATCCGATACGCCGCTCTCCTCCAGCGTGAAGGCTGCGCGCAGGCACAGATCCTCCCGCCACGGCGCGGCGATCAATTGCACGCCGATCGGCATGTCGCCCCCGAACGTCGGCGCCGCCACGACGGGAAAGCCGATGCAGGAGATCGGCTGCGTGAACACGCCGATGTTCGGGCGCAGCGGAATATCCGCGCCACGGAAATGCAGCACGCGCTCGCCGCCCTTCGGCGCCACACAAGGCGTCGCCGGCGCGATGATGACGTCGCAGGAGTCGAACAGCTTCAGCATCTCGTCATGAAACCAGCGCCGCACGCGCTGCGCCCTCACGAGCCAGACGGCAGGCACGAAGGCGCCGGCGAGAAAACGGTCGCGCGTGTCGGGATCGAAATCCATCGCACGAGCGCGCAGGCGCTCGAGATGGAACGCCGTGCTTTCACCATTGGTGATGAGGAAGGCCGCCGCCCGCGCCTCCAGCGCGCCGCGAATGTCGACGATCTCGCGCGCGCCCAAGGCGCTGGCCACACTCGCCACCGCCGCTGCCGCTTCGGGCATGCCAGCCGTATCGAAATAGCCGCCCGCAATCGCGACGCGCAGCCCCGTAACGCCCTTGGCGATCTCCGGCGAAGTCAGTGAAACCGCGCGCGGCGCGCAGGCTGGGTCGTGCGCATCGTGCCCCTGGAGACAATCGTAAGCGAGTGCAAGGTCGCGCACGTTGCGCGCGATCGGCCCCAGATGATCGAGACTGTCGCAGAAGGGAAAGCTGCGCGTGCGCGGCAGGCGTCCGTAGGTCGGCTTCAGGCCGAACAGGCCGCAGAACGAACTCGGCACGCGAATGGAGCCGTTCGTGTCCGAGCCGAGCGACACCGGCGCAAGCCCCGCCGCCGTCGCGGCGCCGGAGCCAGACGACGAACCGCCCGACATGCGCGCCAGATCATGAGGATTGCGGCAATCGCCGTCATGCGCATTCTCGCCCGTGAAGTCATAGGCGTATTCGCCCATGTTCAGGCCGCCGACGAGCACAGCGCCCGCAGCCTCCAGCCGTTCGATCAGCACGGCGTCGCGCGCCGCCGGCGCACGCTCGCGATTGATCTTCGAGCCTGCGCGCGTGGGCAGGCCCGCGATGTCGAACAGGTTTTTCGCGGCAAACGGCACGCCCGCAAGCGGCCCGAGCGCACCGCCCGCGCGGCGCTTGCGATCTATCTCGCGCGCCGCAGCGCGGGCGCGGTCCGCCGTCACATCCGTAAAGGCGCGCAGCGCGGGATTGAGCGCCGCGATGCGCGACAGAGTCGCCTCCGTCACCTCGATGGCGGCGATCTCGCCGGAGCGCACGCGCTCTGCCGTGACATGAGCCGGTGCGAACGGATCGATCATGCGGCGTCCCCTGCCCGGCCCGGACGGAACACGGGCGCAAGTTCGGCGTCATCGTCGGGCACGGGCGCCGCCTCGACGATGCGCGCCATGCGTTCCGCGACCCGCAGGAACGTGGCCACGCCCGGCCGCGCCGCATCGTCGATCACGAGACCGAGCGCGGGCGACAGGGCCGCGATGATGGCGTCGGCGTCGAAGACGGGCTCGGCCATCAGGCGCTCCCGTCCGGATCGGCAATGAGGCTCACATGTGCGGCGACGACGCGCCAGCCGTCCGGAAAGCGCACCCATGTCTGCATCTGCCGGCCGATCTTGCCCGCGGCGGACTCGCGCATGAACAAGGTAGAGGCGACGGCGAAATCCTGTCCGTAGGTGGTGATGACCGTCTTCGCCAGCGCGCGCTCCAGCCCGACCGGCGAGCGCGCCTGGCGGAACGCGCGGATCTCGTCCATGCCGTAGAGGTTTTCGCCGCCGCCGTAGCGGATCGTGCGTGGATCGTCGCGGAACAGGTTTTCCAGCACCGGCACGTCATTGGTGACGAGCGCCTGCTCGTAGCGCGCGAACGCGGCCTCGACTTCGGCTTTCACCGCCGGAATATCGACGTCCATGTCAGCTCCCCTGAACCGGCGGATGCGGCGCTGCTGAAATCAGCTCGCGCGTATAGTCGGCCTTCGGCGCCTCGAGCACCTGCGCGGCGCTGCCCTGCTCGACGATGCGCCCGCCGCGCATGACGATGACGCGGTCGCAGACGAGCCGCACCACGTGCAGATCGTGGCTGACGAAAAGATAGCTCATGCCGAGCTTCGCCTTCAGATCGGCAAGCAGGTTGAGCACCACAGCCTGCACCGACACGTCGAGCGCCGCTGTCGGTTCGTCGAGCACGACGAGATCGGGCTCCAGCGCCATGGCGCGCGCAATGCCGACACGCGCCTTCTGGCCGCCGGAGAGCTGGTGCGGAAAGCGGTCGAGCAGATCGAGCGGCAGTCCGACAAGCTGCGCGAGATCCTCGATGCGGCTGCGCAGATTGAGACCGTGATTGGCGAAGCGCATCAGCGGATCGGCGATGGCGCGAGCTGCGGTAAAGCGCGGGTTGAGCGAATCTGTCGGGTCCTGGAACACCATCTGGATGCGCGAGCGCAGCGGATTGCGGGCGAATTCCTTCGCCGGTATGGCGCCGATGTCCTGGCCGTCGAAGGTGATCGTGCCGTCCGTGGGATCGAGCAGCCGCATCAGCATCATCGACGTCGTCGATTTGCCGCAGCCGGACTCACCGACCAACCCGACGCTCTCGCCACGCCGCACTTCGAAACTGATCCCGTCAACCGCGCGGAACGGCGCCTCCTGCGCCTGCGCGGGACGCAGCAGACGCGAGATGAAATTGATCTGCTCGCGCGGATATTCCTTCACGAGGCCGCTGACGGTGAGCAGCGGCGCGCCCGCGTCCGCGACCGGCGCGCTTTGTGGCGGCGGCGCAGGGCGATCGTCCGGCAACAGGTCGCGGAGCGCGATGCCGGGGCGTGGCGTCGCGCGCATCAGCTTGCGCGTGTAGGGGTGCTGCGGCGACGAGAAGATCATCGCGGCAGGCGCGCTTTCGACCACTTCGCCCTTCTCCATCACGACGACGCGGTCGCAATAGGTAGCGGCGAGGCCGAGGTCGTGCGTGATGAGAATGGTCGACATGCCGCGCTCGCGCGTCAGTTCGACGATGAGGTCCATCACGGCCTTCTGCGTCGTGACGTCGAGGCCCGTGGTGGGCTCGTCGGCGATCAGCAGCTTCGGGCGGCACGCCAGCGCGAGCGCGATGACGACGCGCTGGCACATGCCGCCGGAGAGCTCGAACGGATAGGCGCGATAGCGCTCTTCGGGACGCGAGATCCGCACCTGCCGCAAGGCCTCGATGGCCTTGTCGCGCGCATCTGCCGAGCCCGCCTGCGCGTGCTGGCGCAGCACATCCTCGATTTGCTCGCCGACACGGCGGATCGGGTTCAGCGCGGCGCGCGGGTTCTGGAAGATCATCGACATTTCGCGGCCGCGCAGATCCACCATCTGCCGCTCCGGTGCATTCTGCACCTCGAGACCCGCGAAGGAGATCGTGCCCTCGGCGATGCGCCCGGCGCGATCGAGAATGCGCATGACGGCGTAGGACGTCACCGACTTGCCGGAGCCGGACTCGCCGACGATGCCCAGCGTCTCGCCCTTGGCGACCGAGATGTCGACCTGCCGCACGGCTTTCACGATGCCGCGCCGCGTGGCGAATTCGACGGTCAGGCCGGAGACTTCGAGGAGATCGCTCATGTCACCCTCACGTGCGGCGTTGCGGGTCGACGATGTCGCGCAGGCCATCGCCGATCAGATTAAAGCAGAAGACCGCAAGCATCAGGGCGACGCCCGGGAACAGCGCTATCCACCATTCGCCGGAAATAATCGAGCCCGAACCTTCCGCGACCATGATGCCCCATTCGGGCGTCGGCGGGCGCACGCCAAGCCCGATGAACGACAGGCCCGCGGCGTTGAGGATCGCATACCCCATGGTGAGCGACATCTGCACCATCATGATGGGCAGGATGTTGGGCATGATCGTCGTCAGCGCGATGCGCCATTCCGAATTGCCCGACAGACGGGCCGCCATGACATAGCCCGCCTCCCGCCGCACGCTGGCTTCCGCGCGCGCGATGCGGGCGTAGAGCGGGAAGTTGATGATCGCCGTGGCGATGACGATGTTGGTCACTGTGTTGCCGAGCGCGGCGACGATGCCCATCGCCAGCACGAACAGCGGAAACGCCATGATCGTGTCGGCGATGCGCCCGACGATGCGGTCCGTCCAGCCGCCGAAGAAGCCGGCGGCGATGCCCGCCAGCCCGCCGAAGGCGAAGACGAGCGCGACGGAGGCGACCGCGATGGTGAGGTCGAGCCGCGCCGCGACGATGACGCGCGAGAGAATGTCGCGCCCGAGCGCATCCGTGCCGAACCAGTGCTTCGCGGATGGCGGCTGCAGCTTGGCGAGCGTGTCGCTCATCAGCGGATCATAGGGCGCGAGCATCGGGCCGAAGATCGCGCAGATGACGAGAAGTCCGAGCAGCCCGAACGCGAAACCCGTCACCGGATTGCCGCCGATGACATAGCGGGCATGGCCGAGCGTTGCGAACAGGCCCGACAGCCGGCCCGGAGCAACGGGCGCAGCGCCTTCCCCGAGCGCGCTCATGTCGTGGCTCCCAGGCGCGGATCGATCAGTCTGTACGACAGGTCGATGAGAAGATTGAGCGCGATGTAGAGGATCGCCATCGCGAGGACGAAACCCTGCACGGGCGCGAAATCCGACGCGATCAACGCCTCGACCGCATAGGAGCCGACGCCCGGCCAGGCGAAGACTTTTTCCACCAGCACATTCGCGCCGAGCAGGAAGGAGAAGACCATGCCGAGCGTGGTGATGACGGGCAGCATGGCGTTACGGAACGCATAGATCATGATGACCTTGCTGGCCGGCAATCCGGACGCGCGGGCCGTGCGCACGAAATCCATCGAGAGCACCGCCAGCATCGATGCGCGGGTGATGCGCGCGATGGGCGCCAGCGCGAAGATCGCCAGCGTCACGCCAGGCAGGAGAAGCTGCGCCAGACTGGAGCGAAACGCCTCGCCGTCGCGCGCGATCAGCGAGTCGACAAGGTACAAGCCGGTGACGGTCGGCGGCGCGCTGGCGAAGACGTCGAGCCGACCGAGAGGCGCGGGCGAGACCTGCCAGATGAAATAAAACAGATAGACGAGCAGCAGCCCCGTGAAGAAGACCGGCAACGACACGCCCGCGGTCGCGATCGCGCGACACGCGTGATCGATCATCGAGCCCTGCTTCACGGCCGCGACGATGCCGAGCGGCACCGCGATGATCAGAGAGAGAATGAGTCCGAACAGGGTGAGTTCGGCGGACGCCGGCAGGCGCGACTTGAGATCGGCGAGGACCGGCTGGCCGGTGGTCAGCGACTGACCGAGATCGCCGCGCACGAGATCGCCGACATAACGCGTGAACTGCTCCGGCAGCGGCTTGTCGAGACCGAGCTTCTGTTTCACTTCCTGAATGGCCTGCGGCGTCGCCGCCGGTCCGGCGAAATAGGCCGCCGTGTCCCCAGGCAGGACTCGCGTCAGCAGAAACGAAACGACGACGACCCCGATCAAGGCCGGGATCGTCGTCAAGATACGGCCGAACAGCACTTTCAGCATGTGATCCTCCCGCCGGAAACGACGACGGCGCGGAGAGCTCCGCGCCGTGCAGTAACGTCAGGCTTTGACCAGCGCGCGGTAATCCAGCCGGCGGTGGAACCAGTACTGGTAGCCGGTGATGTTCTTCTGCATCGCGATGTTCACATAAGGCTGGAACAGCGGCACGCGCGGCACATCCGTGAAGGCGAGATCGACGAAGCCCTTCACGCTCTGCTCGTACAGCGCGGTGTCGCCTGCGGCGGCGGACGACCGGGCCGCAGCGATGAGCTTGTCCATCTCGGGGTTCTTGTAGCTCATGGTGTTGAACACCGAGTTCGAGCCGTCATAACACCAGAAGAAGAAATATTCCGGATAGTCGAGCCATCCCGAGAAGACGTTGGTGTAAAGCGGCATTTCCTTCTTGTTCAACTCGGTGCGCCAGTTCGCGCCCGGCACCTTGTTGATCGTCGTCGT
>JAQGKM010000062.1 GCA_028290125.1 Hyphomicrobiales bacterium
CTGTTCGTTCCACTTCTGCTTGGGGCGAGCGTCGGCTTTCCGGCCACGAAGGACATCTACAACATCACCGAATGGCTCGAGGTGATTCGGCCAACCTATCTTTCGGTCGCCCCTACCCCGCTGCGAGCCATGTTTGACCGCATCCGGGGCCGACGCGCGGCGATGGATCTCAGCTTCCTTCGCTTCGCGATCTGCGGAGCGGCATACCTTCCCGAAGCCCTGCGAGATGAAGCAGAGCGCCTGCTCGGCGTCCCCGTGCTCGAATATTATGGACTCAGCGAAGCTGGTTCGATGGCTGCGAACCCGGCGCCGCCGCGGTTGCGCAAGGCCGGCACCGTCGGCCTGTACCATTCCGACGAACTGGCGATCGTCGACAAGGCGGGCGATCCGGTGCTGCCCGGCACGACAGGCGCAATCTGCATCACCGGACCAAGCGTGACGCCCTCGAGAGTCGGCATCGAACTGGTCGAGTCGGGCCCTCACGCCGGATGGCTTCTTACCGGCGACCTGGGATGCGTGGATCACGACGGCTACCTTACGATCGTCGGGCGGACGAAAGAGATCATCAACCGCGGTGGCGAAAAAGTGTCGCCCTACGAGGTCGAAAAGGCGCTGCTCGCACATCCGGACGTCACAGACGCCGGCGTGTTCGGGACGCCGCATCCCCGACTGGGCGAGAATGTCGCCGCCGCAGTGGTGGTCGAAGGAACATCCACGATCACGGCCGACGATCTGAAAGCGTTCGTCGCGCAGCGCCTCGCACCCTTCAAGGTCCCGAGCAAAGTTCACATCCTCGAAAAGCTGCCGCGAGGCGCGACGGGCAAGCTTCTGCGCAGCGGGCTTGACGACATCACGCGCCTGTCTGCCGAGCGCGATTTCGCCGAGCCCGACAGGATGCTCGAGCACCAGATCGTCGAAGTCTGGCAACGCCTCCTGCTGCGCAATGATGTGGGTATCAATGATGACTTCTTCGAGCTTGGAGGAGATTCGCTTCTCGCCGCTCAGATGCTCGAAGAGATCGAGGTCATCTTCAAGAAGCAGATTTCGCAGACGCAACTCACGCCTTCATTGACCGTCCGCAGATTGACCGATGCGATCTGCTCGCATCTGGGCTCGTCGCAAGAATTGATGACGCAAGTGCAGGACGGCACCGGCGCTCCCTTCTTCTTCTGCCACGGCGATTACGTGTCGCGCGGTCTTTACACAAACCGGTTGATCACCCAGCTTGGTCGCGATCGGCCGATCTACCTGCTCCACTTCTACCAGAGCATGCATCGTCCTGACCTGACCATCGAAGAGATAGCGCAGCTTTATCTCAAGGAGATCGAGCGCGTTCATCCCGAGGGGCCCCTCGTCATGGGCGGCTATTGCAACGGCGCGCTGGTCGCATGGGAGTTGGCCTATGTGTTACAGCGCAAGAAGCGGCAGGTGAACTATCTCCTGTTGATCGAAGCGCCGTCGCTGAATGCGCGTCCCTTGTTCCGCATGCTGAACAGGGTCAACGTTGCGGTCGCCGCCACTCTGCCGGGCGAGATCGGCAGCTCCGTCAAATTGCGCGGCATGCGCGCGATCTGGCACTATCTGCGCGGCCGGCGCGGATATGCTTCGGGTCCGCCGCAGCAGAACAAGATCGCGTTGAACCGATTGCTCCCCAAACAGAAGGAGCTTGCCGGCGGTGAGGCACCTTCGCCGCACTGGCTCTACCTGCGCACCATGGCGCGATTCATTCCCAAGCGGCTCAAGGCGGATGTGATCTGCTTCATCGCATCGAAGGGAAATCGGCACGATACCGATCCGGAGCAATGGAAGCGTCTCGCACGATCGGTAGAGGTCGTTGAATTACCCGGAACTCACCACACAGTGGTGACGTCGGAGGCCACGCTCCTTGGCGTCGCGATGCGTCGCGCGATGTCAAAACCGATGGCATCCACGGGCGCATACGGAAAGTCCGGATTTCCGCCTTCGCTCAAAACCGAAAATCAAAAATGATGCGCCCCGTGGGGCGCATCGCAGTCCTTGCATCGGCTTGACGCGTTGTCGCGCCCTGCCAGTGATGACGCCGGAAAGCCTCAGGCCAAAGCCGAGACTTTGACTTTCGCCTGAAGGGCGATCCTGTCGCGAACCACCTGGATCGGATCACGCACATCGATACAGACCGAGCAGATCTCACGCAGATAGGCTTTGATGTCGTCCCTGCGGCTCCAGTACCCGAGCACAGGCGCGTAGGGCTGCATGGGCTCGGACCTGTCGCCGTAAAGCCGCTGACGTTCGGCGAAGTTTGAAAACCCTTCCGCCATCTCGTGCAGCTGCAACGTTTCGACGGCAAGGTTCTCCGCAAACATCACTTCGTGCTGTTCGCATTCAACGTGGAAATATTCGACGACATCGCCTTCGTGCACGCCTTGCGTGATGGAGACGCCATTCACGAGATGCTGCACCGGGATCAGATACCCGTCGATATAAAGCGCATGTCTCGGCGACAGGAAAACGTCGCGACTTGGAACGCCGGGAGAAATCGCGGATTCCGAAACCCGAACCGGATCGACGGATTTCGCCCACGCCTTACCGGTCGTGTTCCGGAAGACCTTGCGGCCGATCCATTTGACAGGCGTGCAACCGCCACTCTCCGTCACGATGAGGTCGCCGCGCTTGAGCGCCTCGATGGCCACGTCGCCCGTCAGCGTCCGGATCCTTGAACCGCGAAGAAGACAAACCGGTTCACAATAGGCAGGATCCGAATGGCGCCCGGCCGCTTGAGCCGTATCTTTGAAGAGCACCGGAAGAGCTGCGGTCGACGCAAGAGCAGCGGCCGTCCTGAAAAATTGGCGGCGATTATCGCCACCGCCGCGAGACAGATCTGTACTCATTGAACAACTCCACTCACACATAAATACAAATGCTAAAATTAGAGGATTTTTCATGTTTGTCATTCACTTATCGAACACGTAGTCGGTTTACCCTAACGCTGAACCATGTCGTGGATCGATTAGACTTCAGCTATGCTACGGAACGCTCGTGGTTAATCTTGACCGTGTCGGCGAGCCTCAAAACGCGTTCCCACGGAAATTGCTAAGAGTTCCCGGAAATCAACCTTACTTTTTATTGCACCTATCCACGGCTAATCGGGAATAAGTGAAGACTGATGTGCATTTTACGCAACTGAATCAGTACGATTCCTGTCAAATGCTATTGATCTCGCGAATGCGGCATGGCACTATCCTGCTGCTACGAGAGAGCTAACGCATTGTATTCAATGCAATAGAGGCGCAACAAAGCCCCGCTCTCGCTGTTGCAAGGATCTGTCCGATTTGAAACGGGGTTGGCTGTGGCGATCCATGACTCGACAGGTTTTACGACGTCTTTCGCAGAGACGTCGGAGAAACCACTTGGCGGTCGTTCGAAGCGCTTTTTCGACGTCTCCGCCAGCATTGGAGCCTTGATACTTCTGGCGCCGCTCCTGGCGATGCTCTGTGCGCTCATCTATGTCCTCGATGGCGGCCCGGTCATGATCCGGCACACGCGGATCGGGCGCGGTGGCACGCGTTTTTCGTGCCTCAAGTTCCGGACCATGGTGGTGAATGGCGACGAAGTCCTTCGCCAATATCTGCTGTCCAATCCGGCAGGCCTCGACGAGTGGACGAAGACGCGCAAGCTGACCTCGGACCCGCGGATCACCTCGCTCGGCCGCACGTTGCGGAAGACCAGCCTCGACGAACTGCCGCAGCTGTTCAACATCCTGAGCGGCGACATGAGCTTCGTCGGCCCGCGTCCGATCGTCGAGGAAGAGATCTCCCGTTACGGGCAGGCCTTCGAAGACTACAGCCGTGCCCGCCCCGGCCTCACCGGCTATTGGCAGGTCAGCGGCCGCAACGACACCGGCTACGATGAACGCGTCGAACTCGACCGGCATTATGTGACGAACTGGTCCTTCACGCGTGACATCGGCATTCTGTTCCAGACGATTCCGGCAGTCATCAAGGCCCGAGGCGTTTACTGAAAACCTTGCAGGATGCGACGCCGTCGTTGCGTCGCTCCTCAAGGATGCACGAAAGCATGATCGCGGCGCGACATCCACACGCGCGTGACGTCGCCACAGGCCGGA
>JAQGKM010000068.1 GCA_028290125.1 Hyphomicrobiales bacterium
ATGACGCCCTTGCCCTGGTCGACCGCGAGCGAATTCCACGGACTGCCGACACAAAAACCGTCGATCAGCCCCTTGTCCATGCAATCGACCATGTAGGGAGGCGGCACGACGACGATCTCGACGTCGCTGTCCGGATCGATCCCGCCCAGCGCGAAGAACTTGCGCAGCAGAATGGTGTGCGACGAGAACGGAAAGGTGGACGCGAAGGTCAGCGCCCGCCCGCCCGACGCGCAGCGTGCGGCGACCAACCCGCCGAGCGCCTGCGCGGACGCCTGTGCGCTGTCGAGCGCCCTGTCGCCGACAGCGGCGATCTCGCGGGCGAGCGCCGGCGAGACGGTGAGCGCATTTCCGTTGGCGTTGAGGACGAAGACGGCCTTCAGCTCGCGGCGCAGCTGCCCCATGCCGAGGCTCGTGGCGACGGCGAGCGGCGCCAGCATGTGGGCGGCGTCGATATGACCGACGGCGAGCCGGTCGCGCAGCGTCGCCCAGGAGACCTCCCGTTGCAGGTTGAGCCGCAGGCCCTCGTTGTCGGCGAAACCGAACTCGGCGGCGGCGATCAGCGTCGCGGCGTCTGTCAGGGGGAGGTAGCCGATGCTGACGTCGATCATCCGAGCAGCTCCGAGGCGGTGATGACGGATTGCGCGATCTGCGCGATGCGGCGCTTCTTGTTCATCGCGGTGGTGCGCAGCAGCGCGTAGGCGGACTCCTCCGACAAGCCCTTGGCCTTCATGAGGATCGCCTTGGCGCGATCGATCGTCTTGCGGTCCTCCAGCGCGTTGCGGGCGGCGTACAGCTCGGTCTCCAGCCGCTCGTAGGCGCGAAACCGCGTAACGCACATTTCGACGATGGTCTTCACCCTGTCGCGCCGCAGGCCATCGACGACATAGGCCGACACCCCGGCCTCGATGGCGGCGCGGGTCTGGTCGGAATCCGACTGATCGACGAACATGGTCACCGGACGCTTCACGAGCCGGCTGACCAGGAACATCTGCTCGAGCGTGTCACGCTGCGGATTGGCGAGGTCGATGACGACGATGTCGGGATCGATTTCACCGATGCGCGCGATGAGCCGGTCGGTCGTGTCGAGACGCTGCACGCGCGTGAAACCCGCCTCCCGCAAGCCATCCTCGATGATGGCGGCGCGGATCGGACTGTCGTCGACGATGAGGGCTTTCAGCTCGGAGTCCATCGCAAGAGCCCTAGCAGTTTGCGTGCCGGATGGGGAGTGCGCGCAGAACAACAAGCTTGAGCTGACCCACAATCGGGTCGCTCGTGCGTTGCCGTGGTGACGAAGCAATGGCTGGAGCAAGAAAATGGCCCCGCGGAACGGGCGTGCGACGGACGTCCGCTGCCCGACGAAGATCGGACTGATCACGGGAGCTCTCGGGTTCGCGGTGCTTGCCGGGACCGCTGGCGGCGTACAGGCCGGCCTGCTCGATGCGCTTTTCGGCGGTGGACGCTCCTACGCGCCGCCGGCATATGACGCACCGTCGCCCTATTACGCGCCGCGCTACTACGACGAAGACGTGCCGCGCACGCGCCGTCGCGGACGCGACGACCGCTCCTCGACCTCAGACACCAACATCGAAGTGCCGCCGGCCCTGCAAAGCGCCACCTGCTGCAAGAATGGCGAAGACCCGATGCGCGCCCTGCTCAACGACGACACGCTGATGCGCGGCGACGTCGTGATGACGCCCGAAGGACTGCGCACGTTCATCGGCGCGCGGGCGCCGCATTCCGCGCGCGACTTCCAGCCGGTCGGACGCTCGACGTCGATCTCGGCGACGCGCCGCAAGGAATTGCTGGCGCTCGACCGCTGACGCTCAGGCAGCGACGCGGTTAAGCAAAAATGTCTGTGCACACGTGTAAAAACACACATGTGCAAACAGGTCCTCAACCGACGCCTGCCATGCTTCCACCTTGTCGCAACAGGTGGACCATGAGCGCGCAGGACAGGCCTTCTCCCGACGCCCGCAATTGCAGCAATTGCCGGTATCTTTCGTTCACGCCCGGCGCTGACCTGCGCTGCGCGGATCCGGCCTCGCACGACTTCGATCATGCGGTCCAGCCGGGCGGAACATGCGGCCGTTTCCAGATCAGTTTCGCGGCGGCCAAGCTGCTTGCCTTCCGCAATGGCGCCAGCGGCTTCGAGCCGTGGGAGCTGGCGATGCACCGCCACCTCGCGCCACGCTCCGGCGCGCCGAGTTAAGGGCTCGTCCGTGACGGCGCACTATTAAAAAAGGCGCGGCCAGCTGGCCGCGCCTTTTCTTCATCGCAGGATGAAAGCTTACATCACGTTGCCGACGGCGTCGCCCGCGGCGGCGTCCGTGTAGAATTCCGGCAGCATGCGCGACGACACGCCTTCCGCCGCGAGGCGTTCAGCGAATTCCTTACGCAGATGCGGATCTTCATCGGAATACGGAATGGCGCTGCCGCCCTTCTTCAGGTCGATGGCGCCGTAATCCATGATCGCTTCGCCCGGCAGGCCGGCCTTGCGCGAACGCTGGTTGTTCGGGCCATGCCAGGCCGACACGCGCAGCGGATCCTTCGAGATGCCGAAGTGCTGGTGGAACCAGTCGCCCGACATCGGGGCCGCCGAGACAAGGCCGCCGTATTCGTAGTCCTGACGCTTCACCATGTCGCCACGTCCGGCTTCCCACGGCTGCATGCCGAGTTCCGCGGGCCAGGTGTATGTGTAGCCCTTGCCCTTGAGGCAGAGCAGGACCGCCGCCGACGCGTGCTTGTGCGCCTTCGAGTAGCGGCCCGTCTCATGCTGGCCGATCCAGAAGTAGAAGCGGTTGCCGGCCATGTGCGGCTCGACGCGGCGGTAGCCGGGCGAACGGCGGTTGTCGAGCGGCAGCTCGCAGTTGATCAGGTCGGGAATGAAGTTCGTGCGGCGCATGGCGAGGCCACGCACCGGATCGGGCTCGACGTCCTCGACAGACTTGAAGAAGTCGTCATCGCCCGAGTAACGATCCGTGAAGTTGAAATCGTTGTTGAAGATGAAGTTCACGTTGTCGAACAGGTTCATCACGTTCGGCGCGGTGGTGCCGCAGTAAATCAGCGCGGGCGAGTTCGTCGCGTTGACGAAGCGATGGCTGGCGTTGAGCGGGATCGAGAAGGTCGAGCCCTTCTGCCATTCGAACGTCTGCTTCTTGGAGCCCTCGGTCCACACTTCCGTGGAGCCGCGGCCTTCGACAATGAAGCAGACCTTCTCGTACATGTGCTTGTCGACGTTCAGCGCGCCGCCAGCCGGCACTTCGACGACATAGGAGCCCCAGAGGCCCTCGGTGCCGAACAGCTGGATGTAGGAGCCGCGACCGACCAGCAGCTTCCACGGCTTCAGCTAGATGTAGAGGACCGTGCGCACGCCGATGTTGCGATAGCAGGGGATGCCTTCCGCCTCGATGAACTTGTCGTAGGGCATCGGCGGCCGCTTGAACTTGCCGAAGCCGGCGCTTTCGCCAGCCTTGGGCTCGTGCCAATGGGAGGGGGCGTCATGCGGCATGGGATCCTCGCTGTTCTTTTGTTGTCGGGCTGCTCCGGGAGGAAGGGGCGCTGGGCCTCGACTTTCGGAGAAGGTCAGTCTGATTAGCAGACGCTTTCCTGCGTTCCAAGGGGGCGCGACGCGTCAGCCGCCGCCCCGGTTGGCTTCCTCCCGCAGGACGCCCAGCTGGGCGGCGAGCGGTTCGAGGCGGGCCAGCCAGCGCGCGAGTTCGCGTTTGACGTCGAGGTCGGATTGCTCCTCCTCGATCCGGCGCACCTTTTCCTGCAACGCGGCGGCGAGCTCCGCCGCCTCCCGCCAGGACTTGTCGTGATCATACATCATTCAGCCTCCACATGGCTGGCATTTAACGCGCAACCGGCGCGTCGCGCCATGATCTCATCCATCTTGACCGATGTCTCAGCCTGCGCTTTGCGCAATGCCCTGAAGCAAGGCGTAGACCGCAAAGCGAAACGCTTCGTCGTGCGGACCCGTTGCGGGCGCCGAGCCGTCAATCTCGAGCCGGACCAGCCCATGCAGCATGGCCAGCATGGCGTGGGCGGCGGATGCGCCCTGCCCGGCGCCCGCGATCTTGGCAAGCGCCGTCTCGAACGGAGCCAGCGCCGCCCGCTCGGCTCCCCGACCGGCGTCCTGCAGGGCGGGATCGAAAATCAGCCGGTAGATGTCCGGACATTCGGCGCTGAAGGCCCGGAAGGCGTTGGCCATGCGCATCGCCGCCGGTGCCGGCGCCTGGCCCTGTGCCGCGGCGGCCAGCCGTGCGCCAAGATCGGCCAAAGCCTGCGCCCGCACGGCGCGCAGCAGCGCAGCCTTGTCGGCGAACCTTTTATAGAGCGATGGCGCCTGCACCCCCACGGCGGCCGCCACGGCGCGCTGCGTCAGCCGCGTCGCACCATGCAGCACGATGATCAGGCGCGCGGCCTCGACGATTTGCGCATCGCTGGTCTTGGTCACGCAACCGCCTTTTTGGCCGGGCCGAGCGCGCCCAGATGCGTGTCCTGAAAGCTCGACGCATATTTCAGCCCGTAGCCGAGCATGCGGTCAAAACCGATATGCGCCACCCAGATCAACGCGACACCGATGTACGGCTCCAGCCCCATCGACCAGGCGAAGACGCCCAGCACCGCTGCACAGGCCTCAGTGTGGAAGAGGTTGTACGCGAAAGCCCCCACGGACGGGCCGGCCAGATAGGCGAGGAAGCTGACGTCGGGCGCAAGGAACAGGGCGAAGTAGCCCATCGGCGAGAAGCCGAGAACGACATAAGCGAAGGACGCCAGAAGGAAGATCACCGCGCCTTCGAGACGCAGAAGGAGACGGGGGCCGCCGACGACGGCGGGCGGGGCAATGGTGATCGACATGGAAATCTCCCGAACGGCTAATCGGGTTAGCTTCGACCGTCACCCTGCGCTTGGCAAGCTGACGCCGGGCTGTTTTAAGACGCCATGGCCAGCCCCATCCTGATTTTCATCGACGCTGACGCCTGCCCCGTGAAGGAAGAGACCTACCGGGTCGCGGAACGCTACGGGCTGAAGGTGTTTGTCGTCGCCAATTCCTTCATCAACACGCCCCGCACCCCGATGATCGAGCGGGTCATCGTGCCGGCCGGGCCCGACATCGCCGACGACTGGATCGCCGAACGCGCGGCCCCGGGCGCCATCGTCATCACGGCCGACATTCCGCTGGCGGCGCGCTGCGTGAAGGCCGGCGCCGAGGTGCTCGGGCCGACCGGGCGCGCCTTCAACGAGGCCTCGATCGGCATGGCGCTGGCGACCCGCAACCTGATGGACGACCTGCGCTCGGCGGGCGAGACGACGCGCGGTCCAAAACCCTTTGCGCCGCGGGATCGCTCCAACTTCCTGTCGGCGCTCGACACGGCCGTGCAGCGGCTGAAGCGCGCAGGCCATCCCGCAAGCTGACGCTTCAGCCAGACTGGCCCGGCGATTGCGTATTCGCGAAGATACGCAACCGGAGACCGGCAGAATGTTGAGAAAGACGGCAGGATGGGCGCTTCTTGCATCGGCCCTGACCTGCAGCGGCGCACGCGCCGACAGCGCGACAGATTTTTACCACGCCAAGCCGAACATGCGGATGATCGTCTCGAGCACGCCGGGCGGCGGCTACGACATGATGGGGCGGCTCGCGGCGCGATATTTCTCGAAGTACCTGCCGGGCGAGCCGTCCATCGTCGTGCAGAACATGCCCGGCGGCGGCGGCATCACGGCGACCAATTATCTCTACGCCGTCGCCCCGAAGGACGGCACGGTGCTGGGCCACATCGACCGCGGCATGGCGACGACCGCCCTGCTGTACGGATCCCACACGCAGGCGCAATTCAAGGCGATCGAGTTCAACTGGCTCGGCAGCATCTCGCGCGAGGTCGGCGTCGGGCTCGTGTCGAAGAATTCGAAGGCGCGCACGCTCGACGACATGCGCAAGACCGAGATCGCGATCGGCACCAACGGACCCGAAACCGATTCCGCCATGTATGCGCGGCTCTCCAACCAGCTGCTCGGCACGAAGTTCAAGGTCGTGTTCGGCTATCCCGGACAGGTCGAATATTATCTCGCGCTGTCGCGCGGCGAGGTGGACGGCATCTTCATGACCGGCTGGTCCGGCCCGAACCGCCTCACCGCGATGAAGGATATCGAGGGCGGCTCGGTCGGCTTCTTCGTGCAGATGGCGTCGTCGCGACATCCCGATGCGCCCGACACGCCGACGATGCGCGAACTGGTGACGGATGAAAAAGACCTGCAGATCCTCGACATCCTGCTGTCGCGCCTCGATCTCGGCCGCCCCTTCGTGACGCCGCCCGGCACGCCGCCAGACCGTGTCGCGCTCCTGCGCAAGGCCTTCGATGCGGCAGCGGCGGATCCCGACTTGCGCGCGGAAGCCGAGAAGATCGGCATCAGGGTCGATCCGATCTCCGGCGCCGACGCGCAGGCGATGATCGCGAAACTCTACCTCACGCCCGAAGACGTCCGCGCGCGCATGCAGGGCATCGTGCAGATCGGGAAGTGACGTGTAGCCTTCTCCCGCTGCGCCGGAGAAGGCTACACCCTCATCGTGCTCCCGCGCACGACCAGCTCCGGGGCCGTGACGATCCGCTCGGGCGCTGAACCCGGCGTCTCGATCTCGCGCACCAGCAGGCGCGCGGCTTGCTCGCCCATGGCGACATGCGAAATGCGGATCGTCGTCAGCGGCGGTTCCACCATGTCGACCAGCGGCATGTCGTTGTGGCCCACGATCGACACGTCATGCGGCACGCGCAACCCCCGCGCCGCGCAGGCGCGATAGGCGCCCAGCGCCAGCAGATCGTTCGCCGCCGCAATCGCGCTGACATCGAATCGCGACAGCAGCTCTTCCGCCGCCGCCTGCCCCGCCTCGCGCGTGTAGGCTGTCGCTGCGACGCAGGCGTCTTCTGACTCAAGGCCCCGCGCGCGCAGCGCCGCGATGAAACCCGCGCGACGCAGCGCGCCCGTCGACACGTCCTGCGGCCCGCCGAGATGGCCGATGCGCCGGTGGCCGAGCGACGCCAGATGATCGACCGCCAGAACCATGCCGGCATGGTCGTCCGACACGACGGCGGAGGCGCGCCCGTGCGCATCCGCGCGATTGACCAGCACCGTCGGCGTGCCGGCCTCGAGGCAGGCGGTCAGCACCGGATCGTCGTGGCGCGCCGTCGCGAGGATCAGGCCGTCGACGCGCCGCTCCATCAGCTCTTCGATGAGCCGCATCGCGTCTTCGCCGCTCGGGCCGGCATTGGCGAGCAGCGCCGAATAACCAGCCGCCGCGAGTCCGCATTCGACGCCGCGCAGGATCGGACCGAACACCGGATTGGCGATGTCCGGCAAAACCACGCCGACCAGCCGCGTGCGGCCGGTGCGCAGGCTCGCCGCCAGCGCGTCGCGCCTGTAGCCCATCCGCCGCGCGGTCTCGACGATGCGCAGCGCGACATCCTCGGCGACGAGGCGCCGGGTCGCCGGATTAAGCGCGCGCGACGCCGTCGACCGATGGACGCCAGCGGCGTCGGCAACGGCCTGAAGGTTCGGCGGCACGCTTCGGAGGTCGGTCATCGCCAGCCCGGACAGAAACAACGGACCTGACGATAGACTGCCCTGTTGACTCTCTGCAATCGATTGCAGAAGATATTTGCAATCGATTGCACCGTCATTGCGAGGAGCGCAGCGACGCGGCAATCCATCTTTGGGTACAGGCGTCTGTGCGCCCGAAGATGGAATGCTCCGCTAAGCTCGCAATGACGAGGCGACAAGAATTTCGCTCGGGAGGCGACAATGATCATCGAAGACGTGGACGACGTCACCCCCGTCGTCCTGCAGACCATGTCGGGCGCGACCAGCCCGCGCTTCAAGGAGATCATGGAGGCTCTGGTGCGCCACGCGCACGCCTTCGCCCGCGAGGTCAACCTCACGGAAGCCGAATTCGAGATCGGCGTCGATTTCCTCAACCGCATAGGCAAGCAGACGACCGACGTCCACAATGAGGGGATCCTGTTTTCCGATTCCATTGGCTTCTCGACGCTTGTCTGCCTCCTCAACAATGGCGGACAGGGCTCGACAGAGACCGCCGCGGCGCTGCTCGGCCCGTTCTGGCGGATGCATTCGCCCATGACCGAGAATGGCGGCTCGATCCTGCGTTCGCCGACCGATGGCCCGGCCTTGTTCGCCAATTGCCTCATTCGCGATCCGTCCGGCCAGCCGATCGCCGGCGTGGAAGTCGACGTGTGGCATTCGTCGCCGGTCGGCCTTTACGAAAACCAGGACGACACGCAGGCCGACATGAACCTGCGCGGCAAGATCATCACCGAAGCTGACGGACGAATCTCGTTCCGCTCGGTGCGGCCCGCCGGCTATCCGGTGCCCATCGACGGGCCCGAGGGCGACATGCTGCGCGCCCAGAACCGCCCGCACTGGCGCCCGGCGCATATCCACTTCCTCGCCTTCCGCGAGGGCTTCAAGACGCTCGTCACGCAGGTCTTCGTCGATGACGACGAGCATCTCGAATCCGATGTCGTCTTCGGCGTCACCCGCGCGCTCGTCGGCAATTACGTGAAGCACGACGGCCCCGCGCCTGCGGAGGACGTCGACGGCCCGTGGTATTCGCTCGACTACACATTCGTCATGGAGCCCGGCGTCGCCAAGCTCCCGCAGCCGCCAATCAAGTAAGGTCACGCGCCCATGACCTATCCGATCTCGCAAGCCGGACGCATCGTGCTGGTTGTCGGCGGCGCCGGCGGCGTCGGCAAGGCGACGGCCCGCATGTTCGCGGAAGCCGGCGCGCATGTCGCCATCACGCACCGCCCCGGCGACGACAAGGCCTTTGCGGCGCAGGCGCTTCTGTCGGAATTGCCGGGCGCCAACCACGCGGCCTTTGCGGCCGACGTCAGCGACACGGCGACGCTGGTCGCGCTGCGTGACGCCATGCAGGCGCGCTACGGCGACAAGCTGCATGTGCTTGTCAACAGCGCGGGCTTCACCAAGCCGGTCCCCCACGCCGATCTCGACGCGCTCGACGACGATCTCATCGACCGCATGTTCGCGATCAACTGGCGCGGCCAGTTCGCCACCGTGCGCGCCTTCGCGCCGATGCTGAAGGCGTCGGGCGACGGGCTCATCGTGTCGATCTCCTCCATCGCTGCCGTCAATGGCGCGGGCTCGTCGATCGCCTACGGCGCGGTGAAGGCCGGCATCGACGTAATGACCAAATCGCTCGCCCGCGCGTTGGCCCCGCAGGTGCGGGTGATGGGCGTGGCGCCGGGCGTCGTCGATACCGGCTTCGTGCCGGGACGCGGCGCGGAGTTCAACGCCAAGACGGCCGCGACGACGCCGCTGAAGCGCGTCGCAAGCGCCGAGGATGTCGCCGCCGCGGTTCTCGCCTGCGCCACGCACCTTGGCTATTCGACCGGCACGACGCTGACCGTCGATGGTGGCCGGGCTCTTTAAGGAGGCAAGCATGCGCCGTCCGCTCGACAAGGTTTTCATCACCTGCGCGATCACCGGCAACCTCACGCTGCCGGAGCAAACTCCGCATCTGCCGATCACGCCGGAAGAGATCGCGAATTCTGCGCTTGGCGCGGCCGAGATGGGCGCGGCCATCGTGCATCTGCACGTGCGCGAGCCCGGCAGCGGCAAGCCGTCGATGGAGATTTCCTATTACCAGGATGTCGTCGCGCGCATCCGCGACCGCAACAAGGACGTCATCCTCAACATCACCACGGGCCCGGGCGGCCGCTTCGTGCCGTCCGACGAGGACCCGAAGATGTTCGGCCCCGGCACGACCCTGCTGGTCCCTGAAAAGCGCGTCGAACATATCGCACTGCTGAAACCTGAAATCTGCACGCTCGACCTCAACACGATGAACTCGGGCGGACAGGTCGTCATTAACACGCCGAAAAACGTGCGGCGCATGGCCAAGGTCGTCCACGAGGCCGGCGTGCGCCCCGAGATCGAGCTGTTCGACTCCGGCGACATCGCGATGATGCATGATCTCATTCGCGACGGAACGCTGAAGGGCGCGCCGCTCTGCTCCTTCGTGATGGGCGTGTCCTACGGCTTCCAGCCGTCGCCCGAGACCGTGCTGTACGCGCGCAATCTGCTGCCGGCGGACGCGACCTTCACGGCGATCGGCATCGGCCGCCACGCTTTTACCAGCGTCGCACAATCCTATCTTGCGGGCGGCCATGTGCGCGTCGGGCTCGAGGACGGCGTCTACTTGTCGAAGGGCGTGCTGGCGGAAACCAACGCCGTGCTCGTCGAGAAGGCGCGCCGCATGGTCGAGGATCTTGGCGGCCAGATCGCCAATGCGCGCGAGACGCGCGCCCTGCTGGGTTTCACTTAAGTTCGGAGAGTTTCGTGATGGCGCAAGCCGAAAACCAGAAAGTGCTTGGCGAAATCGAAGCCACCTGCCTGCGCCTGCACGAGAAGGCGGCCGACGCGGAGCATGTCGCGCCGTCGATCGAAAAGCTGCGCCTGACGCGCACGCGTCCCGATGACGTCATCGTCGAACTCCACGCAGCCGCGATCAATCCGTCGGACGTGAAAGCCGCCATCGGCATGATGCCCTACGCGGTCTTCCCGCGCACGCCGGGCCGGGATTATGCGGGCGTCGTCGTGGACGGTCCCGCCGATCTCGTCGGCAAACAGGTGTTCGGGTCTTCGGGCGATCTCGGCATCCGCCGCGACGGCACGCACGCCACGCATCTCGTCGTCGAGAAAGACGCGCTGGTGATGAAGCCCGACAACATTTCGATTTACGAAGCCGCTGGCATCGGCGTGCCCTTCGTCACCGCCATCGAGGGCTTTCGCCGCGCCGGCATGCCGAAGCCCGGCGAGACCGTGCTGGTGATGGGCGTCAACGGCAAGGTCGGGCAGGCCGCAGCCCAGATCGCCGCCTGGCAGGGCGCCCGCGTCATCGGCGCCGTGCGCAAAGCCGAGCCCTACGCGGGCTTCGCCTCCGCGCCCGTCGAGATCGTCGACAAGTCGAAGGGCGACGTCGCCACGCAGGTGCGCGAGATGACGGGCGGCAAGGGCGCCGACATCGTCTACAACACCGTTGGCGACCCCTACTTCCAGGACGCCCACAAGGCGCTGGCCATTCTCGGACGCCAGATCCTGATCGCCGCCATCGACAAGATCGTGCAATTCAACATTTTCGAATTCTACCGCGGTCGCCACACCTATGTGGGCATCGACTCGCTGGCGCTGAACTCGGTTGCGACCGGCGCGGTGCTGCGCGAACTGGCGCCCGGTTTCGCCAGCGGCAAGCTGAAGCCCTACCCGATCGAGGAGCGCGCCATCTATGCGCTGAAGGACGCGGCGGCGGCCTATGTCGCCGTGATGGGTTCGGCGCGCGACCGCGTCATCTTCGATCCCAAGAGGTAGACATGCACGTCACCCGCTTCAACGAGGCGCCGCCTTACTTTCCACCCGCGCATTTCGACATGCGCTGCCTGCGCCTGCAGGGACACGAGGCGGGACCGGCGGAGCAATTGTGGCTTGGCATGTCGCAGATCCTGCCCGGCGGTCGCACGGACCTGAACGCCTCGCCGATCG
>JAQGKM010000081.1 GCA_028290125.1 Hyphomicrobiales bacterium
TTCAGCAACACGATCGAGTCATTCAAACGCCAACTCGATGTATTGAAGCAGCTCGGAGTCCAAAGCATCTCGTCTGACCAGCTTGTCGATGCCACCTCCAGACGCTCTCTACCAGATCGTCCAGTGCTGATCAGCTTCGACGATGGCTATCTCGACTTCGCAGCGCAGGCCTTTCCTGCCCTGCACGAAAGAGGTCTGACGGCCGAAGTCTTTCTGGTCACGAACCTCGTCGGCCAGACATCCAGCTGGGACAGTCGCATCAGCAAACCCGCTCCCTTGATGGACTGGAGCCAGATACGAGATCTTCATCAGAAGGGCGTGCGCTTCGGCTCACACCTGGCAAGCCATGCCCCCGTCACGCATCTGACGTCGGCCGAGTTGCTCCACGAGGCCTTCGCTTCGCGCCAGGCGATTGAAGGACAATTAGGATGCCCTGTAACGTCCGCTGCCTTGCCGTTCGGACTTTACGATGACCGCGTGATGCCCGTTCTCCGACAGAGTGGCTATCGAATTGCTTTCTCCACCGTGCCGGGGTTGGCAGCAACGGGACTGGAGTGCCTGCGCCTGCCGAGGCTGAACGTCGGAAGCGACATGACCCTCGAGCGTTTCGAAAGAATGCTGTCTTTCGCGTGAGCGAATTGCTTCAGCGGTTACGCTCGAACAGGATCATTTCGCTTTCGCCCCGTTCCATCACAGGGCGGCCCGGCGCAGCGAAGGTGTAGTTTTTCACCGAGCGAAAGCCCAGCTTCTCGAGTTGCGATGTCGCAACCTGCGCAAATCTGTCGCCGGCCGGGCAGGGCTCCGCGATGACAATGGCCTTGTCATGATCTTGAAGCGCGGAGGTCAGTCCGCCCTTGTAGATGTAGCCACCGCCAATGAAACGATCCGTTTCTTCCGCGTCGACACTGCGCAATTTCGACATGGACATGCGGACCATCTGAAAGGCATTGCTGTCGAAACGCATCGCCACGCCTGAATCCAGTGTGATGACGGGCATCTGCGTTTGATGCAGTTCCTCTTCGGCGACCACGTACGCGGTCGCATTGAGGAAATGACAATTGATGATCGGCGCGCCTGCATAGCCGGCGTCCAATGCCGCACTCAGGGCCGTGCGTGGCGCATCGTGTTTCGTGCGTCGCGGATGCTCCACGATTGTCGCCACCGTGGCTCCGCCTACAAGGATCAATCCAGAAACGATGAGCGCCGTCGGGGCGCGTCTTGCGCCGAGGGCTGCTCCGACGAGCATGACGAGCGGCAGGACGAGCGGCAGGAACACACGCGTCGCGAGAATAGGCGTCACGACGTTGAGCGCCGTGATGATCACCACATAGACAGGCGCGCTGACAACGAGCGCCACTGCAAGCGCTGGGCGGTTCGACCGCCACGCGATCACCCCGCCGACGCAGGCAAGCCCCACCAAGAGACATAGCAGCGCAGCGCCCGATAAACTGTCAAGGGACGGAAAGCCGATGGCGTTGCGCAGGAAGAAGGCTGTCGCGACAAATCCGCCGGATGCGCCAAGACCCGGAAAGGAGCGACCGACGGCGAGCAGTTGAACGAACCAGGGAATCGACACGACGAACAGGATTGCGTTCGCGCGCAGCAGGCGAATGAAATCGTGTCGCGACCCGGGGAGTGCGACGAGCGCGCAGCAGAGTGCGACGTTCAGAGCCGCAAGGAACACGAGCGCAACGAAGTGCGAGTAGATGGCGATGGCCCCGCCACCGACATAGAAGATCGCGTAATAGCGCCGTCGCCGCCCATCTGCGATCCCAATGGCGCCCCATAGCGCGACGGCGAGGCCCAGCAGAAGCAATGGATACATGCGTGCATCCTGGCTGAACCAGATATGACCAGGCAGCACCGCGAGCAGCGCGCCTGACCACAACGCGGCCTGTCGGGATACGAGGTCGCGCATTGCCGCAATGACGATCAGTACCGTGAGGACGCCCTCGAGGGCAGCCGGGACACGCGCCAGCGAAAGCGCCGGAAACATGTCCGTCCATAGCGCCTGGATGGCGTACGAAAGAGGCGGGTGGTTGTCGATCGCTTCAAGCAGGATCGCGCGGAGCGGCAAGCGTGCGGCAAGGACGGTGAAAGCCTCGTCCATCCACAACGGCGCAGCGGACAGATCCCAAAAACGAAACGCGCTCGCCAACACAAGAATGAGCGCTGCCATGACATAAAATACTGTCTTGCGCGGCGACGGCTCGCTTGCAGGTTCCATCAGCTTGTCGCTCGTCATGCCACCAAGCCGGCGGATACGTCAGCGTGGCGCCAGCAGGTCTTCGCTTCTGTCGCGATCATTGCATGTCTGGCTTCAGAATGACGACTGCACCAAGGTCCTTGTCGCGATTCATCAGCTTGCAGCTTCTGAGCCAGCAATCCCAAGCCCGGGAATGCTCGAACCGCACGACGCGACCTCCAGCGGCTTCTGCTGTCTCGACGGGCTTGTCTTCCAGTCCGTGCACCGCCCAAAGCATGATGGGGCACGGTCCGGTGGATTTGAACTGGCTGATGTGCACCGGCGTCTGGTTGTCGGCAGGGTTCAGATAGAGAGAAAACAGCGGAACGCTGGATGAGCCGGCATCTGAGTAAACGGGTATTTGCGAATTACGGCAGGCCGCGATCTCACTGACGAATTTCGCAGATGCGCGCCAGTCCTCGCGGTTCGCGCCACCCGTCAGAGCTGCAAACGGTACGCCGCAGATAACCATCAGCACCATGGCCGCAAGCGTGACCTTACGCGTCAATGCATGACCATGGCGGATGAGGACGTCCAGAACCTGCGCCATCCCCAACCAGATGGATGGAATGCAGATCAGCAGATACCGATAGGTCGTCGATGGCGCAACGAGAATAGAAACGGCCAACGACAGGCATATCATGCTCGCGACCGTCACCAGATGGGGCAGGGCGTTAGCAATCATCTTGCGCCGAAGATCGGTGTTTCTGCCGAATAATGTCAGCAGAGCGATCGGGGTCACGACGACCATCAGGATGACAGCGCCATAATGGCCGCCGGCGCCCAGCCAGATGAACTCGCGGATACTCTGGACCATGTAAGAGAGGTCGCCGGGAATCCAACTGGCGTCGGACCGGAAGTTGGTGTGCGCGAGCGCCATAAGTGTGTAGACGACGTTCGCGCCCGAGAACACCAATCCTCCGGCAGCGAGGCGCCAGAACGCCTGCCAATCTCTCGAAAAGAGCGCATACAGGCAAAGAGTGCCAACCAGCGAGCTGCTGTAGAGAAGGCCATAGTAATGGGTCAGGCCACTCAGAAACGAGAGCAATCCGAGGGTGAGGAGTTGCCTGCCATCTTGCGGGATCTGATCGCGTATGCGGCCCAGGATGCGCTGAAACAGGATGACCTGCCCAACTCCGATCAACACCGCCAGGCTGTATGCGCGCGCTTCTGTCGCGAAGTAGATAAAGGTGAATGTCGTCACTGGAGCGGCTGCAAGGAACGCGCGGGCGGGCCAGCTGAGGCTCTTCCCGCCGATCGTTGCAAGAAGGACAACTGCGGTGATCGCGCAGAGGCTGCTCAGCATCCGGCTTCCCAGCGTGAAGTCGCTGAACAGCTGGAGCCAGAAGTGTTGCACGAGATAGTACAGCGGAGGGTTGATGTCCGGGAGCATGCGCGTCGCATAGGCCGTCGAGAGCGGAAGATCCGCGCCGGCGATGTAGACGGTTGCGAGTTCATCAGACCAGAGACTTGAGTTTGTGAGGTTTTGAAGCGGCAGCCAGATGCAACCCACCGCGACGAGCCCGAGAATGAAGGCGGTCCCCTTCGAGAGATCGACCTTCGTTGCAACGGCAGATCCCATCGGCGGGATCGTATCCTCGACCAGTGTCGCTTGATTTTTAGCCGACCAGTCCTTGGTGAACTGAGATGTTGAGAACGCTTTCATTTAGCTCCCCAAGTCACGACTGAGCTCGCTGCGTAATTCCAGACCGCACCGACCAGGATGCCTGCCAGGCCCGCAAGCCACCAAGAGTATTCATATCCGAAAGCGAAATTTGCGATGCCGACGTTTGCGATCGCTCCGAAGCTGCAGACCGCGTAAAAGCTGATCAGACCGTAGACGATCTTCCAGCCCTTCTGGCGTCTGTCGCGATATGTAAGAAAGTTATTTACAAAATAGTTGAACGTCATTGCGGCGATCATGGCGATCGTCTGCGCTTCGATGAAGGCTTGTCCGATCCCTCGAAACAGGAATGCCAGGACGGCCATGTGGACGAACACGCCTGCGCCGCCGACGGCGATGAACATGAGGAAGCGGACCGGGACGATGTGGCCGACAAGTTTGTCTGCGAGGAGCAGCAGGTATTCCCATGTCACGGCAGAGTCGAGTTTGCTTTCGCCATGGACCCGCGCGCTGAATACGTAAGGCAGTTCGAGCACGCGCGGAGCCGTGGGCAGCGACGCGACGACATCAAGCAAGATCTTGTAGCCTTGTTGCGACAGCCTTCTGGCGGCCTCGTCGAACGTACTCCGGTTCATCGCGAAGTACCCGCTCATCGGGTCACCCAAATGCGCCTTGAGCACGAGGCCGGACATCCATGTCGCAAACCGGCTGACGAGCTGGCGACTTTTCGACCAGTCTCCGACGCCCCCGCCGCTGACATAGCGCGAGCCAACGACAAGATCAGCCTTGTCGGCGCTGATAGCTTCGAACATCGCGGAGAGCAGGGTTTCATCATGCTGCAGATCTGCGTCGATGACGGCGAAACAGGGGGCGGCCGACGACTGGATTCCTTCGACGACGGCAGAGGACAGACCCCGACGTCCGATGCGGTGCACCAGGCGGATGCGCGCATCGCTTTCGGCCATCTCGCGCAAGACTTGCAGCGTGCCGTCGCGGGAATCGTCATCGACATAAATAATTTCGTAAGAGACGTTACTTAATACGATGTCGATGCGACGAGCGAGTTCGGCTACATTTTCACGCTCGTTGAAAGTCGGCACGATTACGCTGAAATCAGGCCCGCGCTTTTTCCCGGCACTTTGGTTGCCTGATGCTTCAGCACAAGATGGCATTTGTCACCGTGGATTCATGGGCCGGGTCTGCAGGGCGACGCGGAGGCTTTAAGGATGCTTACTTGTCGCAGGATCGAGATCTGCGCCTTCATTATCTTACATCAACAATAGCAGACACGAAGTTGAAAACGCTCATAAGGTTACCGGCCGCAGGCTTGAGCTTTGCCTTTGCGAACCTGTCAGTCTTCTGAATTAATCATGTCTTCGCAAGGCGTTGTCTCGCCGCGCCAAGACTGAATGGTGGCCCTGTCTTGATTATCGACGATCAAAAATCCATCAACAAAGATCAATGCGGTTGAGGATGTCTGCGCGCATGTCCGCGCAATTGCATCCCGGTACGCGACGGGAATGCTGTAGGGCACACGATGCGCGGCCCAAAGCTTGATGGAACAGGGTTGTGCCGCAGCAGCTTCCTGCACGTCCGGGGTTGCTGCGTTGAAGGCGTGGCCTGGCGCATACCATTCGAAGTTGCGCCACCAGATATTGGCCGGGTCCGGGTCGTGATTGAGAATGAGGTACGGAATGACAGCCGTGGCACAACTCCGCGCGTTGTTGAGCGCCTGGGCGGGCGTATACCAATCCGATTTCTGACTCAGGTCCGCGTTGAACATCCCCGACGCAAAGGCCGCGATCGCCACTGCCGTGTACTTCGCCGCTTCTGCAAAACTGGGCTTGTTCTTCGGCCAGGTTACTAGCGAATGTAGAAGTATCGCGCAGACCGGCGCGAGCGCTGCCATGGGCGCGCACAGGTACCGGACGACAAGCATTGGCTTGATCAATGACAGGCAGCCCATCACAAGAACCGAGACGATGATGGCCGCAGCTAACCCGGCCGCAATTCTTGCCGGACGATCATGAAGTTTGTCCCGATTTCTCAACGCCCATAAGAGCGTGAACACGATCGGCGCCCCGGTGGCGAACGGCAGCGAGTACACTGTTATGAAGAGCTGCCAACGTGTGATCCAGAATGCCTTCATCGTGGACGCAAGGGCATCGTGTATCGTTACGGCAGTGACGGCTATGGCGGGACCGACGATCAGCAACCCGATCACGGTGGTTGTCGTCAACCACGCCCAGCGTCGCTGTTTCGCCATTGCGAACGCCGCCAGGACAAAAAGTATCGCGACGAAGACGATGCTCAGGAGATGAACACTCAGCATTGCTGCAGCCGCGATCCCGACTGCGATGTCCGGTCCCCTTGGCCGATCTGGTGCTTCATTCTCGAAAGCGGAGAAGAGATATAATATAGCGTAGATCCCTCCAAAGGCCGTCAAGAAATAGGATCGCGTCTCCTGAGGGAAATATTCCAGCGACGGGGAGGTGAACATGAAGAAAGCGAAGAGTGGAAGTCCGGGCCATTTGCGCCAGCGCCAATAGGCGAGAGCGCCGATGGCCAACAAGATGCTCAAGGCCAAGCCGAAGCTGCGCAGTGCGATCATCGATTGCCCGAAATCGACGACGTGTCGGTATGACCAAAGCACGAACGAATATGTCGGGGGATGAGGCTCGGTCTTCCATACGGGCAGGTGTTCCTGCCACGGAATATGCGGGTCGGTTACGATCGCGGTGAAAAACTCGTCCATCCAGCCCGAACGAGTGACGCCTTGGAAGATGATGATCGCGATCCACGTCGCGAACAGGCCGAGCAACGCCAGGTTCGCGGCGCGGTCGTTGCTTGGTGTCGCGCGTTTGAAAGGCTGTTCATCCATTTTAGCAATACGCCGCTCGTTTTACCCGTGATCGCTTTCATCTAACTCGACTGCCGCCGGTTAACTGCCGAAATCTAACAAGCTCGTGCTTCTCTCGCCAGTCGTTTCCTGCATCCGGACATTTGCACCGTTTCGCCGCCTGTACGTTTCAGCCCTGAAATGCTGACGTTTTTGAATTTTCTTGCCGCAGTGTTTCGATCTTCCTGTAGCCAGCTTTGATGCCTCGCTGCCTGGCGAGGTAAAAGGGCGCCTGTTTCAGCCCGTTTCGCAAACACAGGCGCAAAAGGCGGATCGCGTTCATGTATGCGGGCGTAATGCCGGGTTGCTGACGACCAATCCTGTCGCCAAGGACGACCATCGAGGCTGTCGATGCGGCGATCAGCCGAAGCAGGTACTCGTCCTTCGTCCGTCCGGAAGGGATCAGGTGCGTCAATTGCAGGGTAGGGAAGGTCCCCCATCCGAGGCCGAGAAGCTTCGACGTGTACGCCATGTCGATGTCGCCCGCGCCGTCGAGAGAGCCGCCCCGGCGGTCGAGCATGGATCGGACGGGATCCAGGGCAATGTCCGACAGGTAGCGTTGCGCGACCTCAGCTCTGATGCAAAGTCCCGCGCCAACGGGCGTCGAACTCCAGTCGTTGACATCGTTGGACCATCGCACCTCGTCGACTTGCTTTACAGCAAGATAGACCAGGTAAGGCCTTTGCCAGCTTGCAGGCTGAGTTTCGAACTCACCGCGGATGGTCCCGCCCCATGCTCCGAGCTGTGGGCAGGCCTGTCCAATGCGCAGCGCCTCTGCGAGATAGTCGGGTGAGAGTTCGTTGTCGTCATCGACGAAGACCAGAATCTCCCCGTTGGCCGCCTGTATTCCGCAACGTCGTGCCGGCGTCAGGCCGAGCGTGTCCTCGCGAAGTTGCCTTGCATGGGGGTGCCAGGTGAGGTCCAGGAATTCGGCGACGGATGGCGATGACGCATTGTCGACGACAAGCAACTCCCATGCGTCGCGCGACAGAGTCTGGTTTCGGAGCGACGCAATCGCGCGGTCGAAATAGGAGCGCCGTGGGTTGTGCGTGCAAAGAACGACGCTGAGTTGCGGCATGGACGTTTCCCCTCATGCGGGCCGGTCCGGCCATCGACCAGTCTTGCGATCGGCCCCGACAAGTTTCTCATTATCCCGTCAATGGATCATAGCGTTCAGAAGCACGCGCGCAACACGTCGGGCATCCTCGGCCATGGTGGTCAGCGTAAACATGACAGCGAAGCAGCCTGCGGCCGCCAGTCCCGGCCACCGGTGCCAGGCGTTCTGGACCGAGGCATAGAGCGTCGGCCTGGACCCCGAGAATGCGTGCACGGCGATGGCCGACAGAACGCCGACAAGCGCGCCGGCCGCCACGTCGGTCGGGTAATGCAGTCCGACGAAAATGCGGGGGAGCGTCACGACGAAAATTGACCATGCGAGACAAAAGGCGCCGAGCCGTCGTGAATAATAGAACATCGCGACCGTCAGGGCGAAAGCGAGCGCCGCGTGGTCGCTTGGAAATGAACTCCAGTGATCGCCGGCGCTGATGTCTTCGGTGAAGCCGCCCATGCGCTCTTCCTGCAGTGGGCGCAAGCGAACAGGAAGAAGGTTTTGCGCGATACGCGAAACGAGCAATGCGACAGCAATCGACACAAGCGCGTCCATCACATAGCGACGGCCTCGAAGTTCCGGATCGTTGAACCAGCAGTAGACGAGCACGGTGAACATCGGCAGCAATTTGACAGAATATAATTGTGCGCATGCTGTGAGAGCAGCCTGCAAGCTTGCGCTCTGTCCAGTGACACTTATTAGAAACGCTCTAATCTGCTGGTCGAGCGTAAAATCGAACATGGCGGATCACGCGCTCCTTTTGCGGTCGGCATTCAACTACGAATTATGGAAGCGCGCAAAACGATCCGCGTCATATTCAGGAAATGAATCTTTTTTTGTGAGCCGTTGTGGAGAACATGGATGTGGCGCGCATGGAAATTCGACACGCTGTGCGTATGACAAGATCGATTGCCTAGTTCTGACGCACTTTGGCTGTCGTCGGGTTGGGTCGCCATGAAGTCCGCAACGCAATCAGCCCGGTAGATGAATTCAGGACGGTCAGTCGTTTCGTTCGTGAGGCTGCGCTGACATCGGATGATCGTGCGCTTCCACAATGTCGCGATGTCGTCGGCATGGCTGTCGCCGATAAATGACAACGCCCCGGTTGCAGGCCTGACCCGAAGGCGCGCCCCAGGCGGCGGCGATCGTCCGCTCTCAGCTTGGCTGGGCCCTAATGCCTTTGGATAAGGGGGAGCAAAACCTGCATACAGGCTACCTCTGTCTGGTATAAAGCCAGAACGAGTCCAGTCCTAAGCTGGGCCGGACGGGCCGTACAGGTCCGCACAGGAGGAAGCCCATGTCATTCACGCGCCGCCACGTGCTCGCGGGCACGATTGCCGCCCCCGCCATTCTGACCTTCTCGGGCGCTCGCGCCGCCACGATGCTGAAGATCTCGCACCAATTCCCGGGCTCCAGCGGCAAGGACGGCGATTTCCGCGACATTCTCTGCCGGCGCTTCGCCGACGAACTCGAGAAGAAGAGCGGCGGCGACATCGGCGCGCAGGTCTACGCCGGCTCGTCACTTATGAAGGTCAATTCGCAGGTGTCGTCGGTCCGCAAGGGCGCGCTCGACATGTCGCTGGTGCCGATCTCCTACGCCGGCGGCGAGATGCCGGAGGTGAACATCGGCCTGATGCCCGCGCTGGTGTCGTCCTACAAGCAGGGCGCGGCCTGGAAGACGGCGCCGGTCGGCAAGGAATTCTCCAAGTTCCTCAACGACAAGGGCGTGGTCATCGTCAGCTGGATCTGGCAGGCGGGCGGCGTCGCCAGCCGCACGCAGCCGCTGATCGCGCCAGAAGACGCCAAGGGGATGAAAATCCGGGGCGGCTCGCGCGAAATGGACATGATGCTGCAGGCGGCCGGCGCCGCGGTGCTGTCGCTGCCGTCGAACGAACTCTACGCCGCCATGCAGACGGGCGCCTGCGACGCGGGGCTCACGTCCTCGACGAGCCTGATCTCCTTCAAGCTGGAGGAAGTCGCCAAGCAGCTCACCACCGGTCGTGGCAAATCCTACTGGTTCATGCTTGAACCGCTGATCATGTCGAAGTCGATCTTCGACGGCCTGCCGAAGAAACAGCAGGATCTCATCATGGAGATCGGCGAGGGGCTTGAAGCCTATGGCCGCGAGGCCGCCATGGCGGACGACGATCTCGTGGCGAAGATCTACGAGAAGGCGGGCGCCAAGATCCACGACCTCGACGACGCCGTCCTCGAGAAGTGGCGCAAAATCGCCCGCGAGACGGCTTGGAAGGACTACGCGGGCAAGAACGCCAACAGCGCCAAGCTCCTCAAGATGGCTGAAGAAGTCCCCGCATGAGCGCGCACGGGTTCGAATTGCCGGGGGCCGCGTCAGCGGCTCCCGAGCGGCTCGGCGGCGTTCTGGGCGCGGCGCAGCGTGCCCTGGCGGTGCTCAACAAGACCATCGTGGTGCTCGCCTCGATCGCGCTGATCGCCGCGAGCCTGATCCTCAGTTACAGCGTGGTCGTGCGCTATTACTTCAAGGCGGCGACCTATTGGCAGGATGAGGCTGCGGTCTTCCTGCTCGTCGGCGCGACGTTTCTGACCGCCGCCTATGTGCAGTCGCGCCGTGGCCATGTCGCCATCGATGCTGCGGTCGGCTTTCTGTCGCCCGCAGCCAACCGCATCCGGCTGCTGGCGGTCGATGTCGTCAGCTTTCTGTTCTGTGCGTTCTTCTCCTGGAAATCGTGGACGCTGTTCCATGAAGCCTGGGAAGACGGGCAGGTGACGTCTTCTACCTGGGGGCCGCCGCTGTGGATCCCCTATGCGGTCATGGCCGCCGGCATGAGCCTTCTGTGCGTCCAGATCGCCTTGCAAATCCTTATTGCATCCAGGAATTCGGAGCGGGCATGAGCACGCTGTCAGTCGGTTTGATGTATGGCGGCGCGACGCTGTTCGCGATGTTTGCGGGCATGCCCATCGCTTTTGCGCTGGGCGCCGTCGCCGTCGTTTTCATGTATTTCTTCATGCCGGCCGCGTCGCTCGACACGGTCACGCAGAACGTCTTCGAGGAAATGGCCTCGATCACGCTGCTGTCGATCCCGCTGTTCATCCTGAAGGGCGCGGCCATCGGCAAGTCGCGCGCGGGGCAGGACCTCTATTCGGCGCTGCATGCGTGGATGCACCGGGTGCCGGGCGGACTTGGCATCGCCAACGTCTTCGCCTGCGCTCTGTTTGCCGCCATGGCGGGTTCGTCGCCCGCGACCTGTTCGGCCATCGGGTCGGCGGGGATTCCCGAAATGCGCAAGCGCGGTTATTCGCCGGGCTTCGCCGCCGGGCTGATCGCGGCGGGCGGAACGCTCGGCATCCTGCTGCCGCCATCCGTCACGATGATCCTCTACGCCGTCGCCTCCGAGCAGTCGCTCGGCCGCCTGTTCCTGGCGGGCATCGGGCCGGGCATCCTGCTGGTCCTGCTGTTCGCCGCCTATGCGGTTTACCGCTTCCGGCAGGAATACAGGGCGGCGCGGGCCGAGTTCGAGCGCAGCGGACGCGACCACGCCATTCTGGAAAAGCACCAGTACACCATGGCGCAGAAGTTCAGCGTGCTGCCGCGCGTGCTGCCGTTCGTGCTGCTGCTGACCGGCGTCATGTTCGCGCTCTACGGCGGCTATGCGACGCCGTCCGAAACGGCCGGCCTCGGCGGACTGCTGGCGCTGGCGCTGATCGCCGTCATCTATGGCGTCTGGAAGCCGTCCGATCTCGAGCCGATCCTGTCGTCCACGCTGCGTGAATCCACCATGCTGATGATGATCATCGGCATGTCGCTTCTCTACTCCTACGTGATGAGCTACCTGCACATCTCGCAGGGCGCCGCGCAGGCGATCGTGGCGATGCAGCTCGACAAATGGCTGCTTCTGGCGACGATCCTCGTGCTGGTGGTGATCCTCGGCTTCTTCCTGCCGCCCGTGTCGATCATCCTGATGACCGCGCCGATCATCCTGCCGCCGATCCGCTCGGCCGGATTCGACCTGATCTGGTTCGGCGTGGTGATGACCATCGTGATGGAGCTGGGGCTGATCCATCCGCCCGTCGGGCTGAACATTTTTGTCATTCGCAACATTGCGCCCGATATACCTCTCAAGGAGGTCATCTACGGCACGTTGCCCTTCGTGGTGCTGATGATCGGAGCCGTCGTGCTCCTGTGCATCGCGCCATCCATCTCGACTTACTTGCCGGACCTCATCATGGGTCCGCCCAGCACACGCTAGAGACCTGACATGAGCGACAATCTGTTCGACCGCCTCGTCCGCAACACGAAAGACACCGCCCGCACGGCGATCGAGAACGTGGATGGCAAGGTCTATTCCTATGGCGATCTGTTCGATCTCGCCGGGCGGCTCGCCAATGTGCTCGTGGCGCAGGGCGTGAAGCCGGGCGACCGCGTCGCAGTGCAGGTCGAAAAGTCGGTCACGTCGCTGATGCTCTACCTCGCGACGCTGCGCGCCGGCGCCGTCTATCTGCCGCTCAACACGGCCTATACGCTCGCCGAGCTGGATTATTTCATCGGCGATTCCGAGCCGTCGCTGATCGTCTGCGATCCGTCGTCGCAAAAGGGCATGACGGAGCTCGCCGCCAAGGTGGGCGCGAAGGTGCTGACGCTCGATCCGGCCGGGCAGGGCGCGCTGATGGAGGCCGCCGACAAGGCGCCTTCCGCCTTCGACACCATCGCGCGCAAGGGGGACGATCTCGCCGCCATTCTCTACACGTCGGGCACCACGGGCCGCTCCAAGGGCGCCATGCTCACGCATGACAATCTCTATTCGAACGCCGCGACGCTGGTCGACTACTGGCGCTTCACCAAGGATGACGTGCTCATCCACGCGCTGCCGATCTATCACACGCATGGCCTCTTCGTGGCGACCAACGTGATCCTGTTCTCCGGCGCGTCGATGATCTTCCTGCCGAAGTTCGATCCGGAAAAGATCATGTCGCTGCTGCCGCGCGCGACCGCGCTGATGGGCGTGCCGACCTTCTACGTG
>JAQGKM010000123.1 GCA_028290125.1 Hyphomicrobiales bacterium
GCGACTGTCGTCGGCGTGACGCTGGCGCTGGTGAGCGACAATATTCCGCTCACCATCGTGTCGATCGGCGTTGTGACCTTTGCGATGACGTTCATCGGCCTGCGCGTCGGCGGCGTCGCCGGCAAGCGCGCCGGGAAGTGGGCCGAATTTGCAGGCGGCCTGGGGCTGGCGGCGATCGGCGCGAATATATTGTTCACGCATCTGACGGCTTGAGCCGCATCGTCCTTGCGAGCAGAGCGAAGGAATTCAGACCCGCATGCTTGCGCATCTTTCGCACGCGCTCAACACCAGCATGTCGTGACTCTGGATTGCTTCGCTGCGCTCGAAACGACGGGCTTACTTGATCCGGCGGCGCTTGCTCTTGTCGAAGGGGTTCGAGCTGTTGCGTTTGGTGATGCGCAGCGGCACGCCCTTCAGGTCGAACGTTTCGCGCAGGCCGTTCATCAGGAAGCGCTCGTAGCTCGTCGGCAGTTCGTCGAGCTGGTTGCCGAAGATCACGAAATGGGGCGGGCGCGCTTTCGGCTGCGTCATGTAGCGGATCTTGATGCGCCAGCCGGACACGGCGGGCGGCGGGGTCTTTTCGATCACGGCGCCGAGCCAGCGGTTGATCTTGCCGGTCGAGACGCGGCGGTTCCACGTCTCGTGCACCTTGATGATGGCGGCCTGGAATTTCGCCAGCCCCTGCCCCGTGAGGCCCGACACCGGAACCACGGGCATGCCCCTCACCTGCGGCAGCAGGCGATCGGCTTCCTCGCGCAATTCCTTCAATTTCACCTGGTCGTTGACAAGGTCCCACTTGTTCAGGCCGATCACCAGCGCGCGGCCTTCGCGCGCGACGAGATCGACGATGGTGAGGTCCTGCTTTTCAAACGGGATCGTCGCATCGAGCAGCACGACAACCACTTCCGCGAAGCGCACGGCGCGCAGCGCGTCGGCGGCGGCGAGCTTTTCGAGTTTGTCCTGCACCATGGCGCGCTTGCGCAGGCCCGCGGTGTCGAACAGTTTCACCTTGCGGATCGCGCCGTCCGGCAGCGTCCATTCGGATTCGATGCTGATGGAATCGCGCGTGATGCCGGCTTCCGGACCGGTCAGAAGACGCTCTTCGCCGAGAATGCGGTTGAGCAACGTCGACTTGCCGGCGTTCGGGCGGCCGACGACCGCGATGCGCATGGGCTTGGTGACGTCGAGCTCGGTGCCGTCCTCCTCGTCGTCGAAGGTCTTGCGCTCCTCGTCGTATTCTTCCTCTTCGGCGACGAGCGCCGTTTCCTCAGGCAAGGCCGCGCAGATGGCGTCGTAGAGTTCGCCGAGGCCCTCGCCGTGTTCGGCCGACATGGCGATGGGATCGCCGAAGCCGAGGCCGAAGGCCTCGTAGGTGCCCTGCTCGCCCTGCTTGCCCTCGGCCTTGTTGGCGAGAAGCATGATCGGCTTGCCGGAGCGGCGCACGAGCGCGGCGAAATGGCGGTCCGAGGGGGTGACGCCCACGCGCGCATCGATCACGAAGAAGATGGCGTCGGCGAGTTCGACTGCCGCTTCCGTCTGCTGGCGCATGCGCTCGGAGAGCACGCCCTCATCGTTCTGCTCGAGCCCCGCCGTGTCGATGATCGTGAACCGCAGGTCGGCGAGTTTGGCGTCGCCTTCGCGACGGTCGCGGGTGACGCCGGGGCGATCGTCCACCAGCGCGAGCTTCTTGCCCACGAGGCGGTTGAACAGGGTCGATTTGCCGACGTTGGGTCGGCCGATGATGGCGATGGTGAAGGACATGAAGGGTGTGTAGCCGACTTTGCCCTCGGGCGGAACGGTTTATATAAGCGGGAGCACCCGTGGGTCTAGGCGCAATTCCATCCCGATGCTATGCTTCAGCCATGGTTACGTCGCGCCACATCGTCGATCCCCCGCTCGCCGCACACGTCGAGGAACTTCCCTTCCCCGATTTGTCCGAGCTCGAGAAGCGTGCGCTTCTCGACAGTCTTGACGAAGCCAGAGGCCAGATCGCACGTGGCGAGTATCGAATTTTCGATGCTGAAGCTATACTCGATGAATTGAAGCAAAAGTATTCCTCAAGATAGAAATCCCGACAGATGAGCTACTCGCTCAGGCTCTCGCTGCGAGCCGAGCAGGACATTGCCGCGCTCTATGCCTATCTTTCGGAATATAGCGCCGAGAGAGCGAGCCATCTCGCTCGCACGTGTTTCGTCGCCATCAACGATGTCGGACGCTCGCCCTACCGTTGGCCGCATTTCAGGCTGACCGGCGCCCCGTACCGGGCACGGCTGATCAGATCCGGCCACATGACGGTTTGGCTGATTTATCTGATCAACGAGTCCGATCGCAGCATCGAGATCCTGCGGCTATGGGAGAGCCGGCAAGATCCATCCCGATTGCGCGACTGACCTACTTCTTCCCGCCCACCAGCCCGAGCAGCGCTTCGGCGCGCTGGCGGATTTCGCCGGGTGACTGGGCGTCGACGACGATCATGTCGAGCCATTTGCCGGCGCCGTCGAAATCATTGCGCTTGAGAGCGGCGACGGCGAGCAGTTCGCGCGCCGAGGCGCGGAAGGGCTGGCCGGCCTGCGCCATCGGCTCGAGGCGGCGCTGGATTTCGCCGGCATCGGCCTTGTCGACCCGAAGGATCGCGGCGCGCAGCCGGGCGATGTCGCGCATGCCGCTGTCCACGCCGGTGTCGGCGGCGATGGCGTCGAAGATCTTCACGGCGCCGTCGGGATCGCGGGCGGCGCTTTCGCCGGCGGCGCGGAACCGCGCCAGGAGGGCGTACCCCCCGGGGCCGGTCTTGGCGATCTCGCCCAGGGTGGCTTCCGCTTCGGCGCTCTTGCCCTCGCGCGACTGCTGCAGGGCGACCTCATAGCGGGCGCCGGCTTCCTGCGCCGCCTTGGTGCGGTTGAATTCGTAGAAGCGCCAGCCGCCGGCGGCGATCACGATGAGAACCGCGACGGCCACGATCGGCTTCTGATAGCGCT